>JAZQHL010000118.1:0-42398 GCA_045540595.1 Ruminococcus sp. | reverse complement strand
ATTGGCTTTCAGCCAATGCCGATAGGAGTAAACGGAAAGATTTCTGACTCCCTCAGGGAGGGAGCCCGTTTTAACTCCCTCAGGGAGGGAGCCTATCCTTAAAAGGTTTCAAAGATAATTTTATTATATATACATTATTATATATATAATATTTACATAGATTACATCTTTAAACGGCAACATCGGCAGTTGTCGGAAATGAAAGGAGTAATATCCAAATGAAAAAGTTCAAGTTTTCAACCAGAGTTTTGGCACTTGTTCTTACCTTTATTATGGTGATTTCACTTGTACCTGCAAGCGTTCTTGCAGGTGTAAAGGGTGAAATCGCCACAGGTGCAAATGCAGGTAAAACAGGCATTGTAAACAGTACTCTGAACAAAGATGATGCCATCAACTGGCCTATCAAGGTATATGACTACCTGGCAGACGGTATGCTGTTTGAGTTTGCACAGAATGGTGCCACCGCTCCACTTAATACATCTGCATACGGTGCAGTGGATTCCAATACCTACGGCGGTCAGTATGTTCTGGGTCAGCCCATGCCTTGCGGCGCACATGATACATATACTACATCTTATTATGTGACTGACTATACCACAGATGCGGCGTATTCTGCATCTGCGTATACAACTCAGTATAATACTTATGGCAGAGGTACAAAGTATTCACGAACACCTGTTCCTGCGGTGAATTATACCTCTCCCAGATATCTGCGTCTGAAGTACAGCTCCAGCAGCGGAAACCAGAACTTTTATGTTTCTGACTTCGACAATGATAACAGTACAACTGTTCAGGCTAACACTATTCGTTATATGGTTATGGTTTACCGTTCAAGTGGTATTCCCGAGACTGTAACCAATAGTGTTTATCCTATGTCTTTCCTTGTGTATCATAATAATACTACATGGAACAGATTGTTTCTTCCTACATGGAATAACTCCACTACGTGGACATATGTAGTTGTTGACCTGAGCTCACTGGATTATTCTTCCTATGCATTCACAGGCACAAGATACACACCTAACCTGTCTATTACTCCCAACCTTTACGAGTCAACAGACTATCTTGACCTTTCTCATGTTGCTTACTTCAGTACAAAAGCGGCAGCTCAGACCTTTGGTCAGCGTTGTGTTACTTTCAACAATGAACCCGGTGAATATATAAAGGGTACATACTGGAACGCTGCAAATAACACTGCTTTTGGTATGCTGTATGCTGCCAATGGTCTTCCCTGGAACAATTCAGCTGCAGGCGGTGCAGGTAACAACACAGCTGCTGCAGGTTACCAGTCCACAGGTTACTATTCTCATCAGATTGGTTACGTTATTCCCGAGTACAAGTCTACAGCGGCAACATATAATCAGAACCGTAAGACAGGTAAAGATGCCACTACAGGCAGATTCAATGGTACAGGCAATGAGCAGGGTGCAAACGGTATTTACTTTATTCAAGGTTCCTATGCTTCTTCTGATGGATACCAGGCAAAGTATCCGAATGCCACAACATACGATATGTCAGAGCTTGACTTTGGCGGATACAAACTGTTGACAGAGGCTGTGTCAGGACTGTGGACTGCAGGACTTCTGCAGAGTACACTGGGCAAAGACGGCACACCCCAGTACAAGCAGGAAACCGTTGAGTATATTGCCGACCTGCTCAGTAAAACTCTGACAATTCCCCAGTACGCTTCAAACGGACGCGCTAACTATAACTACGTTGCAGGTGTTAAGAACAGAGCACAGTTCGGCTACACTACTGTAAATGGAACTCAGGTAGCCAACGACTTAGCACAGGGCCTGAGAAACTGCCTGGGTATAACCTTCTCTTCAGGTGCAAACAAGGGTTCAACCCCTACTATGGGTACTTATGCCGAAACCCTGAAAAAAGCAGATAGCCTCAAGGGTGCATTCCTGACAGTTGCAAACGGCGGTCATATCAAAACCTGTATGGATGCTGCTTACTATTTGCTCCACAACCTGTTTGTAGATAACTCCTACAACCAGAAACAGGACGACTTCCGTTACCTTACACTTTCAAATGCAGAGCTTGCAGACGGCGGTAGTGCCTATGTATTTGACGGTGGCTTTGCAAATGGCGGCTCTATGGCTCAGCTTGAAGCAGGAACAATCACTCAGGCACAGTATATGGCAGCTTCACAGAACGCAGTTGAGTACAACGGCCGCAACTCAGGCGGAGATGGTACAATCTCACTGAACAAAGTTGATGCTAAGGACTACTATTGGTACAACTCTTCTACAGTTACCACCAGATATCCCTTCCTGCCTGTTGTAGATGCAGATGACAATACTCCCTATGAAGGTCAGACTGACTCCTACTACTTCGCAGAAGACGGTAAGCGTAACTTCTCTACAGACCACAGTACATATTACAACAGAAACTATAACTACGTTCTCCAGGCAAATGGTGAGTTCGTATTCCACGAAGAAGACAACCTGTTCTTCGAATTCGAAGGAGACGACGACGTTTACCTTTACATTAACGGCCAGCTTGTTTTTGACCTTGGCGGTGGTCACTCTATTTCTACAGCACGATTCGATGTTAACGACTACGTAAACTGGGCAAAAACAGTTCTCAACAATCCCGATGAGTATACAGCAGAGCAGGTTGCACGTGCAGAGGCTCTCAACCTTGAGGACGGCGAAATCGCAACCTTCGACTTCTACTATATGGAGCGTCACGGTTTCGGTGCAAACATGCGTATTCTGACCAATATGCACATCACTGACCCTGAACTGAAAGTTGACAAAACTGCTTATCAGGGCGGTAAAGAAATCGAGTACGGCGGAATCGTAGACGGTGAATATCCCATCGAGTACAGATTCAAGCTTGAAAACGCAGGTAATACAAAGCTTTATAACATCACACTTAAGGACGAAGATATCGGTGTTACACTTACTCCCGAAAACGGTCTTGTTGTCAAGGGAGATGATACACCGGATACTATAGATGATGACATCAACGGTACCCTTGTGACGGACGCCCGAGGAGAAACTCTCGACCCCACAGACCTGCTTGCCCTTGTTAAGGGTTACAAAGACGTGGGCACGGGCGGTACCCACGACCTTGTAGGTGCCGAATTCAAGGAAGTTGAAGCAGGAACAGGTAGATTTGAGTATGTAGTTGCGGCTGTTACCTTTACAGACAACGAAGCTCTCAAACGTTTCCTTACAACACTGGATTCAAATGTTACAGACACAGAAACTGTTGACGATGAGCAGACCCGACGTGGTTCAGGTCTCTGGGTAGACGCAACTCTGGAATTTGAGGGTATCTACTACACAATGACAGAAGACCAGAGAGATCTGGGTGTGTTCAACAATACAGTTAACGTTACAGGTACTACAAGATCAGATGCAACTGACGGTAGCAGTGAGACTCTGCGAAGCGCAGATACACACCGTGTTTACATCACTGCTATTCCTTACTACTATCAGTGGAGAGATAAGGACCTGTTCGTTACAGAGCAGAGAATACTTGATGATGCTACAAGGGAAGCAGGTAACGTCGGTAGTATGCTCCACGATTACCTTGCATTCTTTAACAAAGTAAACGGTGATACTTCAAAAATCACAACATACATTTCTGATAAAAACGGTAATAACATAGGCAACACAGAATTTGTAGAAGACTTCTACGATGCGGATAACAAACGGGGCTTCAAGACCGATTATGATACAACGGGTATTCACGAGTTCTACCTTGTAATGTATTATAACGGCGGGGTTGATACTTCACAGCCTATATCCAAGTGGGCCAAAGATAACTATGCTTTGGTACGAGTAATCATTATTGTTACAGATACTCTGGACGCAACCTATGTTCTTGACTACGGTCTCAAGACAGAAAACCTGGATGCTAACGGTGAGCTGTTCAAGAATGATGAACTCTTGGGCAGCATGAGCGGTACTGTATCCAAGCTTATGGGTGTTAATACCACAGGCGGCAGTTATCTGAATCCTGCGGATATGACGTCAGACTACAACCGTATAGACTTTACACCTATGGGACTTGACGCACATAACGATATTTATGTTAGCGGCAAGGACGGCAAGGCTGACGGCTTCTATACATTCAATATGAACATTCCTGAAACAGGTAAAGAGATTTCCTACAATGAGTACTCAGGTTTCTATTCACTGACAGACTCAGGTACAACTCTTGTTCACGCCAGTGTTCCTGTTTCCTGGGATAACCTTTACCTTTATTACTGGTATGATAACAATGTAAACAACGGTTGGCCCGGTACTCTTATGAATAAGACCAGCCATGGTAACTTCAACCTGGCTATCCCCGGCAACGTACCTCACATTATTATCAGCAATGGCACACACCAGACCATTGACCTTACAATCAACCCCGGTGAAGAAGTATGGGTTGACATTGACGGTGACCTCAACGAGGCGAACAAGCTCCTTGCAGCGGTTGAGTACAAGACAAAAGACGGTATTATTCACGCAAAGGTTCCCGATGGTTGGGGCGATGTATATATTCATTGCTGGGATGTATTCGATAATCCTATAGAACCCTGGCCCGGTACAAAAATCGAGACAGTCGATGAAGACGGCTATTACACACTTACTATCCCCGGTGATATTACATACTTTAACATCAACAACGGTAGCGAGGAAACCACCGCAAACCGTAAGCAGACTATCGACCAGACCGTTGCTGCAGGTAAAGAATCCTGGGTTGTAGTTTCCGATGAGCCTACAGAGGATACCGTAGGACAGAATCCCGAGTATTACAACGCAGTTGTTTCTCTGTCTACAGAGAAAGTTTTGATGCACGTAACTGTGCCTGACGTATGGCCTACAGCATACCTGTATTACTGGAACAGTAACGGTAGTGCAACAGGTCTTGTATGGCCCGGCCTTGAGATGACAAAGGACGACGCAACAGGTGGTTACACACTGGAGGTTCCTGCTGACGTTCAGAACGTTGTTATCAGTGACGGTAACTTCAGACAGACAGAAAATATTGATGTAACTGCAGGTCTTGAAACCTGGATTACAGTAAGCGCGCTGACAAGTACAACCACAATGCGTGCAAACGTACCTTCAGACTGGGGTAAGGCTTACTTCTACTATTTCTACAGCGATGGTTCAAACAATAAGGGAGTAGCAGAGGAATGGCCCGGTACTGCAGGTACACAGATGACTGCAACAAGATTCAGATCTTCAGTTCCTCCCTATGCAACACACGTTGTTATTACAAACGAGGACGGTAGCAAGCAGACTGCAGATATTCCCATCAGCGCAGGCACAACAAATGAAATTACCGTTTTAGGTGAAGGAACTACAGTCCGTGTCAAGACTGATATATCAAACCCCCATATCTATTACTGGAAAGACGGAACCAACAACGGTTGGCCCGGCACACCTCTCACAACCCAAGACAGTGAGGGCTACTATAATGTTGTAATTCCTTCAGACTATGTTGGTAATGTAATTATCAATAATAACAATGGTCGCCAGACAGAGGACCTTGGTATCACAGCAGGAGTAATCACTACATTTGAAGTCCTTGAAAATGAGGGTTATGAAAAATATGCAGTAACCAACTGGGAAACATCACCCCTTTACACTTCAAATATCACAGAAGTTGTCAGACCTGCCACAAAGACCACTGCAGTTGTATCTTACGGTATGGACGCAGAGGCAGAAGGTTTCAGCTTCACTCCTGTTGACTTTATGGACAGTGAGTACAGCCTGTGGCTTGCACTTACAGTTCATGATAACGACTGGACTCCCACAAAACTTGGCAACTCCATCGATATCGGCAAGGAAGTACAGATGTACAAGAAGGTTACAGTACTTCCCGCAAACGTAGTTTACTACGAGGATAACTTTGCAGGTGTCAAGTATACAGATAAAGAGGATACAGAGAATGTAATCACACATTATATCTCAGGTACAGGAAGCCTGACACAGAGCATTGACCAGAACCAGCAGTACGGTAGCGACGGTGCATACCAGGGCTCTGAAAATGACGAGATGACAGGTGGTTCTCTGACAGATGTTTACATCAATGAGAACACCGAGTTTGCATCCTTCAACTTCACAGGTACAGGCTTTGAAATCATCGGTCATAACCACGCAGAGGACAGCGGTACTCTTATGGTTGAGATTTACGATGAAAGCGGTAAACGTATCAAGAGAGTTCCTGTTATCACAGAGTATGATAACGGTGCTGACGGCGGTCCCGAAACCATCGTTTCAGTTCCTATTGTCCGTGTGAACGGTCTTGCCTTCGGTACATACAAGGTAGTTCTTGTAGGTGTTCCTCTGCTTGACTTCACACAGAAGGACGAAAACGGCAAGTGGCTTATCGATACTTCTTATCTGTGTATTGACGGTGTCCGAGTATATCAGCCTCTCCAGAATGTCGTTCCCGATACAGAGGTTGGTCTGATTTCAGGCGGTGCACACTACACAGTTGATACAGGCACATACACACATGTTACAGACCTGACAGACGGCGTTGCTACTACAGGCAATATATGGGATGCAGGTACATGGCTGGGCTTTAATAAAGCAGTGAACGTAGACTCCAACGGTCAGGGTGTAATTACACTTGATCTTGGTAAGGTTTACACCATTGATTCTATGAGAGCAAATGTGTGCTCAACCTACGAAGATCCCAGCATTGGTAACCCCACCTACTGTGAGGTTTACTATTCCGATTCACTTGATAATTCCTTCAAGTTTGCAGGCTCACTGATTGTTGCAACAAATTACGATGAGATTATTCATTGGTGTGATGACAACTTTACAGAAGAGTTTGACGCAAGATATCTGAGAGTCAAGTTCGGCGAACCTGCCAAGTCAATGTACTGGGTAATGGTAGACGAAATTGAAGTTTACGGTTACGAGAAGGGACACACCGTTATAGGCGGAAATGACGCTTATATCGATGTTGAAAACGGTGCAACATTCTCAGAAATCAGAGATCTTGTTGCTGACAGACAGGCATTCGCAATCAAGTATGACGACAAAGATGGTCTGTCAGTATCCGGCGGTACAAACACATGGATTGAAAACCGTAACGATGTATTCCCCGGCGATCATAATACAAAATGGACTAACAACACAGTAAACAGCATTAACGACTACCTGCTTGCAGGTCCTAACAATGAGGTTTACATGATTGAATCCACAGAGGAAGAGAAGTCTGCACTTGCATTCTATGTAAGAGAAACAGGCGGTGATCTCCACAACCTGCAGGTTGCTATCAGAGCACTTGATTACGGTAGCTATATCGGCTCACTGGGTTCGGGTCAGCAGAATGCTGAAATCGAGTATGGTGCAGTGGATGAGAGCGGTCAGCTTGTATGGAGAAAACTTACAACAATTGTTACTTCTTCAGAGCAGTACTTTACAATTCCTTACACAGAGTGTCCCTACGATGAGGCTCTTGACAGATATCAGGTTGTTCTCAGAGTTGCAGACACCACACCTACAGGTATGGCTTCATACACAAGTGTGAAGTACAACGGCCTTGAGTTCCTTACACTTAATGAAACCGAGGTTCCCGATGTTATCTACGGTGACGAGCTTGGTAACACAATCCTCGACAGCAACGGTAACACTCTTGAGTCTTCCAAGTTTGTA
Organism: Ruminococcus sp.; assembly: GCA_045540595.1. Lineage (GTDB taxonomy): Bacteria > Bacillota > Clostridia > Oscillospirales > Acutalibacteraceae > Ruminococcoides. Next base: position 34,767 of record JAZQHL010000118.1, on the reverse strand, counting down.
GGCTTTGTTGATCTGGTTGACCAGATGACAGCAGTTACCGAGCCTGAACAGGGCGGTACAAGCGGCGGCACAACAACTGAGCCTGAGGAAGAGGTAATTACAGGTACAGACACAAGCTCAATGGCTCCTCTGTATGATACATTCACAGCGGATGCTTCTGTTAACTTTGCGCTCAAGGATACCAGCAAGATTTACGTTGTTACAACTAACGAATCCGTAGCTCCTGCACAGGATGTTCTGGATACAGCACAGCTTGTTCAGCGCCAGTTTGCAGCAGACGGCTATGATATGGACGTTGTATGGGGTCTTGCAGAGTATGCTGAAGACGGTGACGTTCTGGTTTATGTAAACTCCGGTTACTTTGAAGGTGTTGCAAACTACGACGAGGCATATAAACTTGAGGTAATCGATACAGACCTTGGTGCAGGCGAAATAACAGTAGCAAGAATTATTACAAGAAATTCAGACGGTATGCTGTACGGTCTGAATACTCTCCAGAAGCACTTCCGTGCAGCAGGCACAAATGCAATCAAGGGCTTTACTATTAAAGATGCTCCCGATACCAAGGAGCGTACACTCCACCTTGACTGTGCAAGAAAGTATCTGACACCTGAGGCAATCAAGAACTATATTGCACAGATTTCCTGGATGGGCTTCAATGCAATTGAGCTTCATATGTCAGAGGACGGCGGCTTCCGTATGGACTTCTGGGGTGAAAAGGCTCTCAGTGAAGTTCCCAACATGACAGGCAACGACTTCTCATGGGTATGCGGTAGTGAGCCTGCTTCCTGGGTATTCGCTCAGTTCCAGGATAACAACGGAAAGGTTAATGACCAGGGTAAATATCTGACAACCGAGGAAATTATCGAGATTTGCGAAACCGCTAAGGAATACCATATTGAAATTATTCCTTCCTTCGATACACCTGCTCATGTGGATTATATGACAAAGCTTTACTACAACACAGTAGCAGCTGATGCAAATTCACCTATCAGATATTTCACATATAACAACACAAGTTATACTCTGCCTACTAATATCAGTTACAGAAGCAATAGCTGGAGTGTGCTTAACCTGGGTAATACTGCAGTTAAGAACTTTGCTTATGCAATGTATAACGATATCGCAGCGTTCTTTGCATACTACGCAGGCTCAACAGATTTCAATATTTGCTCTGATGAAGTTGGCCTTGAATCTACAGACCCCTGGACATACACAGACTTCATCAATTACACCAATACTGTTAATTCTGTTCTTAAGAGTCACGGTTACACAACAAGAATGTATAATGACTTTGTTTATAATAACTATACATCTTCTGTTGCACTTGACAGTGACATTGACATCGTTTACTGGTTGCCCTATCAGGCCACTTACCAGCCTGATCTGAAGACAGCAAGCCAGATTGCAGAAGACGACAGAAACATTTACAGCGGTGTAAACTTCTGGACATACTACGTTCTTCGTATTGCACCTAACGGCAGCAGCACAGGACACCAGGATGCACGAGACCCCAGTAACAGCCTGTGGTGGTTCTACAGAAACCAGGAGGATCATCTGTATAATGAGTGGAGTCCCTCCAAGACAGGTGCTTATATAGACGCCAACAAGGGTGCGGCAAACGACTACTCAGGCGATAATCTTGCAGGCGGTTACTTCATGATCTGGAATGACTTTGCAGGTCTGAACACTGAAGTTGAAGTATGGAACGGCTGTTACGATGAGTATGGTACAAACAATCAGAACACAGGTGTTCACTCAGGTAACGGTACCTACTACAGCATGATGGAGCGTATGTGGTCCAGTGCAATCAAGCAGTGGAACACTGACATCAACAGCACACTTACCTTTGCAGACTACGAAACACTCCGTGACAAGCAGGGTATTTTCCCCGGAAATGTGGCAGTATCCAGTTCACAGACTTATATGAACGATATCAACCTGCCCGAGGCTAAGGAAATTGAAGGTAATTACAAGACCTACTACGATGTAACCTTCGTAAACTATGACGGCACAGTTATAGAGACTCAGAAGGTTAAGGAGGGCACAGATGCAACTGATCCTTCACTGAAGGCAGTTCCCACAAAGCCCGCTACAGTATGGTACACATACACCTTCTCCGGTTGGGATAAGGCGCTCACCGATATTACAGGTGCCACAACCATCACAGCACAGTACTCACAGACTGCTACTGCTGCAGGTACAACAGGTTACCTTGAGCTTAAGTCTTCAGGTGGTAGTAACATCTATATGAGCATTGACGGCGGCACATCAAGACCTATGGGTACCAAGTATATGAACTCTTCTATGGACTTCGGTAAGCTCATTACAGTCAAGGCTGAGACCGCTAACGACAATGTATTTGTTGGTTGGGTAAACGCTAAGACAGGTGAGGTCGTTTCAAACAGCACAACTTATTCCTTCTACACATCAGGTAATGATGTTCTGATTGCAATGTTTGCAGTTGATACAGCAGGCAAGAGCATTGTAACCTTCAGAAACGACAAGACCAACCAGATTCTTGAGGTTCAGTATTACGCACCCGGCGATGTTATTGCATTCCCCAGTGTTGTAAACTATCCCGGTTACGAATTCATAGGCTGGGATCATACAGATGCACAGATTACCGAGAAACTTGAATTAGGCCAGAACATCACAATTACAACCAAGTGGAAGGTTAAGAACGTTTCCTTCCGTGTTGAAGTGAAGAATGGCAAGATTACAAACTCTGCAGGTACAGGCGATGACAATATGGTTGTTGCTTATAAGGGTACAATCGTTACTGCTGATGAACCTGCTGCCGGTAAGAAGTTTGCATACTGGCTTGACGAGCAGAACAGAATCGTAAGCTATGACGCAGAGTATAAGATGTACCCCTGCAAGGATACAGTGCTCACCGCAGTTTATGTCAACGAAAATACAACTATTGATTACAGCATAATCTCAACTGTTGATATTGACGCAACAACTCTTGGTGATGCAAACACTGTATTCTTCTCATGGGATACTTCAAAGACAGACTACACTGTACTTAACGCAGGTGTGCTTCTTGCTAAGAAGGGAACATTCATCGACTCAGCCTTCGGTATGGGTACAATCGACGAAGATGTGCTTCAGTTCGTTCCTGCTGTAAGAACAAACACAGGCAACTACTCAGTTACAGTTCCCAGTGTTCAGATTGGTGACACATGGGTAGCAAAGAGCTTTGTTCAGTACAGAGACGGAGACGGCGTACTCCGCGTTGTATATTCTGACCTCTGCGAGGCTACAAAAGTAGAAGAGTAAGTCTTATCTTCTTAAACTGATTAACCGATAACTTTTCGGAATGATAAAACCCCCGACAGATTTCTGTCGGGGGTTTTATGTTGCAGAGATAAAGATTCTGAAATGTATCTTTAGTGGAGTAGAGGTGAAGATGTGCTTGAAAATCAGCCCTGAGAAAGTTCTACAAGAATCACCTCGGGAGGGTTGAAAAGTCGCATGGGGAAAAGTGAGTTTCCGATGCCTCGGCTGACAATAAGATTTGTACCTTCTTCAGTGTAAAGACCGCTGTCATACTGAGGGAAAAGTCCCTGATGGGGTGCGTAGAGTCCGCCTATGAAGGGGAGCCTGAACTGACCGCCGTGAGCGTGACCGGAGAGAACAAGGTCGATGTTGTTTTCCTTGTAAACATCAAAAAGTTCAGGGCGATGAGAAAGTAAAAGCGTAAATGTGTCGGAGTCTTCGGGGGTTAATTCCTGTAAAGTTGTGTCCATAACTGCTTGCTGAATGTATGAATAGCCCATAGAAATAAAGTCGGGGTCGTCAACTCCCAGCAAGTGAATGCTATCTTCGTTTATGATGATTTCTGTGCTGTCATTGCGAAGAACTGTGACTCCAAGTTCTTCAAAGCCTGCAAGGAGATTCTGAAAGTCTGCAGGGACTCTTGCTTCGTGATTACCTGCCACATAGTAGCAAGGGGCTATTTCCATGGCTTTTTCTGCAAAAGCAAGAGCAACTTCTGTGTCAGTTCGTCTGCAGTCTACTACATCACCCGTAATGGCAATTATGTGAGGCTCGGCCTTCTCTATCATATCAAGAAGTTTTTTATTATCTTTTCCGAACTGGGCATTGTGCAGGTCTGAGATGTGAGCAATTCTGAATCCTTCAAAACTTTCGGGCAGGTCAGAGCTTACAACGGTGATCGTGTTGAGTTCAAGTGCTTTGTTGCAGATGATTCCGCTTAAAAGTGTGCCTGCTATAATGCCCACAAGCACACAGGCTATAATAATCAGAACTGTCTTTTTTCGTTTTTTCATTGTTGTCCTCCTTTTACAGGCATCTTTTCAGAGCCTGCAGGTCTTCAATCTTGAATGAACTTTTGTAGTAACTGATGATTCCCTCTGCCTGCATACGGCTTAATTCTCTGGAAAGAGCAGAGCGATTTACTCCCAGCAAAGAGGCAAGGTCTTCTCTGGAAAAATCGACGATAAATGTGGTTGAGGAATACTTTTTCTGCATATCCAGCAGATACATTGCGATTTTTGACCTCATTTCCTTGCAGGAAAGATATGCGATTTTTCGGTTGAGAGCCCAGAATTTATCGGCAAGTCCGTGAAGAATGTTTGAAAGCACCCGTCTGCACAGAGGATTGCAGGCTTTCTCCATAAGCTCGTTTATATCAAGGAAGAGCACCTTTGAGTCTTCCTTGACTATTGCGCTGACAGGAGTGGGTTGATTTTCTGAGTACATCAGTACATCTCCGAATAAATCTCCTGCACTCAGGTTCTGCATAACCCGTCTGACTCCTGAGTAAGACACACTTTCTGCAATTATGTTGCCCTCAAGAAGAAGACCTGAACGGGTGATGAAGTCCCCCTGATTGAACACCGTGCTCCCCTTGGGGTAGTTAACGGGGGAGAAACTCAGAAAAGACAGTACACTGTCCAGTTCTTCGTCAGAAAAACCCAGAAAAGGCTGGCTGTGTTTTAATATTTCATAGTATTTCTTCATTTCATAATCTCCGATTCAAAGTTACGTTGCTATGGCAACGTGGATTACAGACTAATTGTAATATAATATACTTGAAAAATCAATAGGAGGTTCTGTATATGAAAAGAACAGTTTCAATTTTATCAATTCTTATGGCTGTTGTGCTGATGCTTACAATGGCAGCCTGCACAGGCGGCGCAACAAACAATACCACACCCGACACAACTGCAACAGAGTTTGTACCTGTCAAGGGCACTCTGGCAGAGGGTGAGTTTATGAATGTTTACACACTCAAGGGCCCCACAGGTATGGGTATGGCAGAACTCATTGCTGATGAAAGTGATGAAGAAGACAAGGATTACAAATTCACGGTTGTATCTGCTCCCGAAGAGATTGCAGCAGCTATCATCAACGGTGATGCAGACGTAGCAGCCTGCCCTGTAAACCTTGCTTCTGTACTTTACAATAAGACAGGCGGCAGAATCAGCCTTCTTGCTCTGAACACTCTTGGCGTTACCTACATTGTGACAAACGGTGTGGAAATCAACTCCATTGAAGACCTGAGAGGCAAGACCATCGTTTCTGCAGGTCAGGGCGCAACTCCCGAGTATATCCTCAACAAGCTTCTTGCAGACAGCGGTCTCAAGGTTGGCGAAGATGTAAACGTTGAGTTCAAGTCTGAGCACAGCGACGTGGCTTCTCTCCTTGTTGCAGGTGAAGCACAGATTGCACTTCTTCCCGAGCCTCAGGTAACCTCTGCAACCGTTCAGAATCCTGACCTTAAGGTTGCACTTGACCTGACAAAAGAGTGGGAGACAAAGTACGGCACAAAACTGGTTCAGGGCTGTGTAATTGCCAGAAAAGATTTTGCAGATGCATACAGAGGCACAATTGATGAATTCCTTGAGGAGTACAAGGAATCTGTAGAATTTATCAATACAGCATCCGACGAGGCTGCACAGATGATTGTTGATGCAGGCATCATTCCCAAGGCACCCCTTGCAAAGAAGGCTATCCCCAATTGCTACATCACCTTTATCACAGGTGAGGAAATGGTAACTCTTACAAAGGATAATCTGAAGGTGCTCTATGATGCAAACGATGCATCAGTAGGAGGTAAACTTCCCAATGAGGACTTCTACTATATCTCAAGAGATATTGACTGATAAGAAGAAACCTGAAAAACAAAGGAAATCTCCAAAGGAGATTATAAAAAGAATACTCATATCCATAGGTGTGTTTGCCTTCTGGATAGGAGTATGGCAGATAATCTATATGACCGTGGGGATGGATGTTATTATTCCATCCCCCTTGGGCGTTGCAAAGAGAGTCTGGGAACTTCTGCTGACTGCTGACTTCTGGGTTATCACAGCATCGTCTGTTATCAGAATACTGCTGGGTTACCTGTGCGGAATACTCATAGGACTTTTCCTTGCAGGAGTAACCTATTGGTCAGGGTTTATGTATGACCTGATGAAGCCTGTCATCAGCATAGCCCGTGCTACACCTGTGGCTTCAATGACGGTTATCATAATTGTATGGGTAACAAACAAGGCTGTGCCCCTGTTTATTGTGGGGCTTATGGTGTTTCCTATAATCTGGGGCAATACCTATGAAGGTATAAAGAATACGGATAAGAAACTTCTGCAGATGTCAGAGAGTTTTTCTGTGGGATTTTTCTCAAAACTCCTTCATATTTACATTCCCTCGGTTTATCCTTACTTTATTGCAGGTGCTTCCACAGCACTGGGACTTGCCTGGAAATCAGGAGTTGCCGCAGAGATTCTGGGCACTACTCAGGGCTCGGTGGGTCAACAGCTCAACACAGCAAAGGTCACCCTTGATTCAGAGGGAAAGTTTGCCTGGACAGTGGTTGTCATTGTGCTGAGCATTATCTTTGAACGTGCATTTGTAAAACTGCTATCTCACACATCCCTGCGTTTTTCAGTGAAAAGCAAATCTTCGCAGAATGCAGAGTCTGCTGAAAATGAAGGATTTGTCAAAGCGGAGAATATATATAAAGCATTCGGAGAAACAAAGGTGCTCACAGATGTATCTGCACAGGTGCAAAAGGGCGAGGTTGTATCCTTGCGCGGAGTATCGGGAGCAGGAAAAACAACCCTGCTTATGATTATTTCAGGGCTTATGAAGCCCGACAAAGGCAAGGTGCAGACAAAGGGCGGCGTGAACTTCCTTTTTCAGGAGGACAGGCTGCTTCCCTGGCTGACGGTTAAAGAGAATATTCTCTTTGTAAACCGCAGTGCAGACACAACGGCACTTTTGGCTCTGGTTTCACTTGAAGGCTGTGATGATATGTATCCCGATGAACTTTCAGGCGGAATGAAACGCCGTCTTGCCATTGCAAGGACTCTTGCAGGCAAGGGTGGGGTAACAATTCTTGATGAGCCCTTCACAGGTCTTGACGAGGAGTTGCGTGCTCAGGTGTCTGAGAGAGTCTTTGAATACCTTAAAAATCACGCGGTTATTCTTGTAACTCATGACAGTGCAGAGTCTGACCGATTTGCAGACAGAGAATTTTTAATAAGCTGAACATAAAAACACCTGCTGAGGTTTAATCTTCAGCAGGTGTTTTCTATTACATTTTAATTATTTCTGATGAATATGCAGGAATGTTTACCTCAAAGTGTCTGCCTCTGAAGTCTGCATACATAGTTTTGCTTTCGGGGGCATTGTTTATGAAAACAAGCGCAGTTTCCTTGTCGCTTACCCTTGCAAAAGCGTACTGTTCGCTCTGAATCTGCACCTGCTCGTAGGCACCGTACATAAGTGCGTGGGAACTCTGGCGGATTTCTGCCAGTTTTTTCAGATGCTCAAGCAACTCTCTGTCCAGAATTTCAGGGTTATCCACATCAATGGCAGGACGCAGAGGGTGGTCGTCGCGGGGCTTCTTCTGTCCCTCAATGGCCCATTCACTGCCGTAGTAGATGCTGGGTGTGCCGGGCATGGTATACATAAGGGTGTAGAGGTTTTTCAGATGTGCTCTGTTGTTTATCATATTCACGATTCTGTTTACATCGTGGTTATCAAGGAAGTTATACAGAGTTATGTCTTTGTAAAGTCCCCAGGGACCGAACTGTCTTGCAATACCGTGGGCAATCTCAAACATATTTTTTGAGTTTACAGAGGAGTAAAGACCCTTGTAGCACTCGTAGTTTGTAACTGAGTCAAGCATCTCGCCGTTTGCCCATACACGGTAGTCACTGGAATTTGTGATTTCACCCATAAGCCAGAATTCGGGATTTTTTGCTTTTGTGCGACGTCTGAGCTCCCTGAAGAAATCGTGATCAATGCAGTCTGCTGCATCAAGTCGCAGACCTTCAATGCCGAACTCGTCAATCCACATATCAACTGCAGAGAGCAGATATTCCTTAACGTCGGGATTTTTCAGATTGAGCTTTACAAGGAGTTCGTAGCCTGCCCAGGAGTCATAGTGAAGGTTGTCATTGTAACTGTTATTCTGGTCAAAACGAAGTCCCGAAATCCAGCTGCAGTAGGGTGAACGCTCGCGGTTTTTAAGCACGTCCTGAACTGCAAAGAAACCTCTGCCCACGTGATTGAATACACCGTCAAGAACGAGGTGGATTCCTGCTTCTTTAAGAGCTTTGCAGACCTTGAGGAAATCCTCATTTGTGCCGAGACGGGAATCAATAAGGCGGAAATCGTGGGTGTCGTAGCCGTGAGAGCCTGATTCAAAAATGGGCCCCAGATACAAAGCGTTTATGCCAATGGATTTCATGTGGGGAATCCATTTTCTGATGTTGTCGATTCGGTTTACAACAGGCTCACCTGTGTTTACTCTGGGAGCGGAGCAGAAACCGATGGGATAAATCTGATAAAAAATACATTCTTTGGGTTCAAAAGATTTCATAGTAACTCCTTTGTATACTGATTGGTATATTGTATCTCCAATAAAACGGCATTATGAGTAAATGCCGTATAAAAACTGCTGACGCAGACGGTAGATTGTGTCGTCTGAAATAAGCGCATCGTCACCCGATTGCAGGTAGGCGCTGATGGTGGCGTTGATAGTGCCGACAAAACTTATGGTGCACAGGGTTTCTTTGCCTCTTATGTTGCCGATATGCTGAGAAGCCTTGTTGAAAAACTCGGTGATAATACGGCTTTCCTCAAAAATATATTCCTTGGCGGCAATGTAGGCTGTGTCTTCACCGTCGCGGAGCGTAAGCCCTGCACGGAATCGGAAGAAAGCCACATTCCCTTGTGCGGTATCAAAGTAAACCTTTGCAAGTCGGAAGAAAGTCAGAGGGATATCCTCGGGCAGGGTGACTGCTTTCTTCAAAGCCTCAAGAAAACTGCCGTAGTAAAGCCTAAGCACATCATCAAGGAGTCCTTCCTTAGAGCCGAAATAATGGTACATAGTAGGTTTTGTAACCCCTGCTGATTCTACAATCTCAGCAGTAGAAGTGCCGTCAAAGCCTTTTTTTGAAAAAAGCTCCAGCGCACAGCAGATAAGGGTTTGCTTGTTGTCCTTGTTTTCAACCATATTTTCACCTCCGATACCCTTATTATACCGAACGGTATACAAATGTCAAGCCTTTTTGAAAATAAAAGATCCCCGACAGTAAAACTATCGGGGACAAGTCAGTCTTTGATATATTCTGCAATATCCTGGAGGGTGCAGTCAAGGGCTGCACAAAGTTTGGATAAAGTTTTTGTTTCAATGTTTTCGTTAGCCTTCAGACGGCGGACGGTCTTGCTGTCGATGCCGCATTTTTCACGCAGTTGATATGTGGTAATGCCTTTTTTCTCCATGGTAACCCATAATCTGTCAAAAATAATTATAGCAATACCCCCTTCAGTTCATACTTGACAATATAAATTATGGGGGTTATAATCTTATTTATTAAGGGGATATAATCCCCATACAGAAAAAAGCAACTACTTGCGTCAGTCGCTTTTTCTTTGTTAGATGTTGATGTGATTGTTTACTAAATTCCATAATAAACAACCTTTTATTTGCTTTCTTTCTATATTGATCACTATGGATTTATTTCATTGAAAAAGCGACGTGTCGGAACACGTCGCTTTTTCTGGAGCTGGTGACGTGACTTGAACACGCGACCTGCTGATTACGAATCAGCTGCTCTACCGACTGAGCTACACCAGCATTAAGCACTAATTAAATTGTCTGCCAATCAATTATACATCATATTCTGCCCGAATTCAATAAATACTTCTTGTGAAGAAAAAATTTAAAAATCTTAGTGGGAATTTTTCACAAAATCGTGCGTGGGCAAAATTCACGTGCATAATAGAAGTATACAGTGCTTTTTGGCACATTTTATGGGGTGGTAATATGTCAAAGGATTTAGGGTTAGTTCTCAGAACGCTCAGAAACAACTGTACGCTTACTCAGCAGCAGGTGGCAGATGCTCTGCATCTTGACCGCTCAACCTACGCATACTATGAGCGCGGTACAACAGAGCCTGAACTTAAAACCGTAAAAAAACTTGCAGCTATTTTCAACGTTGACCCTACACTTCTTCTGCCTGACGATGACGGAAAATTTGTGCTTCGTGTCAGCGATGTAACGGTTGATGAACAGGGGACAGTTGCGCAGGAAAATGAGGAAGAGGCTGTTGAGCCTCGCGGTCAGATGATCTATGCTTTGTCAAGGGACGAGAAGGCTTTTCTTGCTCACTACAGAGTCCTCACAAGTGAGCAGAAAGAGAAACTTAAACTGTTTTTTGAGAATCTTGATGAATAATCGCAGAATCTTCTGCTGATTCTTGATATTTCTGTATAGTAAAAAAGACTTTACATTTCAGTTTTATTATGATATAATACTGATGTTTTCGCCCCTTTCACGGATTTGGGAGTATGCCGCAATGCGGATTTCACCGTCCCATCCCTGTGTTCGCGGGTAATATTTTAAAAAAGGTGGTTTACACAATGCTTAAAGAAGAAAAGATTGCAATTATCAACGAGTATGCTCTCCACGAGGGTGACACAGGTTCTCCCGAGGTACAGATTGCTCTGCTTACAAAGAGAATCAACGACCTCACTGAGCACCTCAAGGAGCACAAGAAGGATCATCACAGCCGTAGAGGCCTTCTGAAGATGGTTGGTCAGAGAAGAGCTCTTCTTGCTTACCTCACAAAGATCGACATCGAGAGATACCGTTCCATCATCGCAAGACTCGGCATCCGTAAATAATCACAAACAAAAGGGGCAGACGGCATTTTCGCCGTTTGCCCTGTATTCCGTTTATAACAGGGATTTATTTGCTTAAGTTTAGCGGTAAAACGAATGGTTCAACGGGACTTTCAGGATTTGCTCCAAAGCCCTCCTTGTGCAAAGGAGGGTGCCGAACTATAGTGAGGCGGGAGGATTGTAAACGTATAATATGTGAAGGCGTTTGAATAGACTGTTCTTACGTTATTGACAATCCCTCCGTCAGCCTGACGGCTGACACCTCCCTTTACACAAGGGAGGCTCAAAAAAGAGCTGAATCGTTCCCCTTGCCTGGACCCTTGGTTTTATTGCTAAATCAGCAAAAATCCCTGTGAAAATACAAAAATATTTTACAGGAGGATTTTATTATGGCAAACAAAGCTATGACTTTTGACAAGTTCAGAACATTTGAAACTGAATTTGCAGGCAGACCCCTTGTTGTTGAGACAGGTAAAACTACTCAGCTGGCAAACGGCGCATGCCTTGTACGCTACGGTGAGACCGTAGTTCACGTTGCTGTAACAGGTGCAGCAAAGCCCAGAGAGGGTATTGATTTCTTCCCTCTTTCAGTAGATTTTGAGGAGAAGCTCTACGCAGTAGGCAAAATCCCCGGCAGCTTCTTAAAGCGTGAGGGCAGACCTTCTGAGAAGGCTATCCTTACAAGCCGTGTTATTGACAGACCCATCCGTCCTCTCTTCCCCAAGGATATGAGAAATGACGTTTCTGTTGTATGTACAGTTATGTCTGTTGACCCTGACTGCCAGCCCGAAATCGTTGCAATGGTAGGTACATCTATTGCTATCTCCATCTCCGATATTCCCTGGAACGGTCCTATCTCAGGTGTTTCCGTAGGTTATGTTGACGGTGAGTTCGTTATCAACCCCACAGCTGCACAGAGAGAGGTTTCTGAAATGGCAACAACTGTTGCTTCCACAGACAGCCGTATTGCTATGATTGAGGCAGGCGCTAACTGTGTAAGCGACGAAGTTATGTATAATGCAATTATGGCAGGCCACGAGGCTAACCAGCAGATCATCGAGTTTATCAAGGGTATTCAGGCTGAGATTGGTAAAGAGAAATTCTCTTATCCCTCAAACGAGCCTGACGCTGAGATGTTCGAGGCAATCAAGGCATTCTCTGAGGAGGATATCAAGGTTGCTATGGATACAGACGACAAGACTGTCCGCGATGCAAGACTCCAGCCCATCTACGAGGCTGTTCACGCAAAGTTTGACGAGATTTACCCCGAGTGTGAGGCAAAGATTGACGAGTGCCTTTACAAGGTTCAGAAGTACATTGTACGCCGCTGGCTCCTTGATGAGCAGAAGCGTGTTGACGGCAGAGGTATGAACGATATCAGACCTCTTGCATCTGAGGTTGCACTCCTTCCCAGAGTTCACGGCTCAGGTCTTTTCACACGTGGTCAGACACAGGTTCTCACAATCGCAACTCTTGGTACAGTTGCTGAGGGTCAGCTCCTTGATGGTATCGACGAGGAAGAGACCAAGAGATATATGCACCACTACAACTTCCCCAGCTACTCTGTTGGTGAGACAAGACCAAGCCGTGGTCCCGGCAGACGTGAGATTGGTCACGGTGCTCTTGCAGAGAGAGCTCTCGTTCCCGTAATTCCCTCTGTTGAGGAGTTCCCCTATTCCATCAGACTTGTTTCTGAGGTGCTTTCTTCTAACGGTTCTACTTCACAGGGTTCTGTTTGCGGCTCCACACTTGCTCTTATGGATGCAGGTGTTCCCATCAAGGCTCCTGTTGCAGGTATCTCCTGCGGTCTTATTACCGAGGGCGAGCGTTGGATGACAATGGTTGACATTCAGGGCGTTGAGGACTTCTTCGGCGATATGGACTTCAAGGTAGCAGGTACACACGACGGTATCACAGCTATCCAGATGGACCTTAAGATTTCAGGTCTTACACCTGAGATGGTTAAGGAAGCTCTTGAGAAGACTCACGTTGCACGTAACTACATCCTTGACGAAGTTATGCTCAAGGCTATTGAGGCTCCCAGAGCAGAGCTTTCCAAGTATGCTCCCAAGATGCTCACAACTACCATTCCTGCAGACAAGATTTCTGAGGTTATCGGTAAGGGCGGCAAGGTTATCAAGGAAATCCAGGCTCAGTGTCAGGTTAAGATTGACATTGAGGAAGATGGCGACAACGGCCAGGTATTCGTATCAGGTATTGACATTGAGCAGTGCCGCAGAGCTCTTGCTATTGTTGAGACTATCGCTATCGATCCCGAGCCCGGTGCAATGTACCTTGGTAAGGTAACACGCATTATGGACTTCGGCGCATTCGTTGAGATTGCTCCCGGCAAGGAAGGTCTTGTTCACATTTCTCAGCTTGACGTTAAGCGTACAGACAAGGTAACAGACGTTGTAAACGTTGGCGATGTTATCCGCGTTAAGGTTATGGAGATTGACGACAAGGGCAGACTTAACCTGAGCAGACGTGAAGTACTCATTGAGGTTGACGGTCTTACTCCCGAAAACGATGTAACTGCTGACAGACCCCGCAGAGACAACAATCGCGGCGGCAGAGACAACCGTCGTCCCAGACGTAACTGATTAATCTGATAATATCAGACAAACCGTATACTATATATAATATGTATATACAACTCCGACTCTTTTGTAAGGGTCGGAGTTTTTGTGTTACAAGGCATAAATATTTGTATCAGAATTGTAGTCTATTCTTTTAGAAAATCCGTTGACAATTAATATTATCAGGTGTTATTATATAATTGTCTTATAAAATAGACAATTTATCTGTTCGGAGGATTTTATATGCGCAGAATCTTAAGTTTTGTTTTGGTTTTTGCTATGATTGTCGGCCTTTTTGTTTTTTCTGTAACAGAGGCAGGTGCAGCTGTTTCCGGCAACTATACTTATGAGGTATATGAAGACAATAAAATTATAATCACAGGTTATGCCGACGACGGAGCCAAAAAGCTTGTAATTCCTTCAGCAATTGACGGATACAAGGTAACGGCTATTGATGATTATGCTTTTGAAGAAATTGTAGCAGAAGAAATTATTTTGCCTGATACTCTTGAGTATATAGGTACCCTTGCATTTTTTAACACTTATGCTACCACAATTCACATTCCCAAGAACGTTGAGGATATAGGAGTTGCATCTTTCTGCGGTGCTGATTTTGTCTCTTTTACTGTCGATAAGGATAACGAATTCTTTAAGGCAGTAGATGGTGTTCTCTATACAAAAGACGGCTCTGTTATAGTTTCTTATCCTTGCGGTAAGACTGAGAAAAAGTATACAATCCTTGCAGGGACAGAGTACATTTATTACGGTGCATTTTTCTGTTCCTATAATCTGACAAACGTAAAAATGCCCGAAGGATTGCTGGGTATTATGTCTGATTCGTTTTCAGGTTGCACCTCTATTGCTTCTGTAGATATCCCTGCTACTGTGGAATATGTAGGTGATTATGCTTTTAATCAATGCACAAGCCTTAAAGAGATAAATGTATTGGGCGGAGATATTGAATATGTATCATCTACTGCCTTTAAGGAAACACTGTGGCTTGATAAGCATCCCAGCGGGGTTGTGTACCTCGGTACTATGGCGTATTCATACAGACGTACTGCTATAGTAGGAGAGGTAGCAGAGATTCGTGAAGGTACCACAAGAATTTGTGAAAAAGCCTTTGCCGGTGCTGATAGTCCCTATACCGTCAATATTCCCGCAAGTGTGGAATATATAGATCTTTCTGCTTTTTTTGAACCTTATAGTCTGAGAGCAATTAATGTTCATGGGGACAACAAGTATTTCAGTTCATCGGAGGGTATTTTGTGTAGCAAGGATATGAAGATTCTATATACTTATCCTGCTGCCAACGATAGTAAAACTGCCATAATTCCTGAGGGTGTAGAGGTCATTTATGAATACGCTTTCAGAAGATGCCCAAGACTTAAAGAGATTATTTGCCCTGAATCTCTTGTTGTCATAAATGACCGTGCTTTTGTGAGATGCGGGAATCTTAGTCGTATTGAATTCAAAGGCGATATACAGTATGTTGGTAATGGTATTTTTGAGGATAGCCCAAATGTTGCAGAAGTTGTAATCCCTCAGGGCTGCATTGCTTTTTCCTGTGAAGATTTTGAGAATACAATATGGTTCAAAAGACTTACAGGTAAGCAAATAATATGTGTTAATGGTTCTGTTATCGGAGGTAAAGACGTTTCGAATGTAGGTATTATTAATTTACCCAAAGATTCAGTGTCGGTAGGAGAAATGGCGTTTGCAAATTACAAGAGTTTAAAGAGTGTTGTTTTTCCTGATTCAATGAGAAGGATAGGACCTTGTGCTTTTGAAAACTGCCCGAAGCTGAAAGAGGTTACAATTCCTGCTTCTGTTGATGAGATTTATCCCTTTGCTCTGGGCTACACCTATGTTGAAGGTGAAAACGGTGAAGAAGGTGAGCACTTCCCTGTAGAGGGCTTTGTGATTAAGGGGTATTCTAACTCTCAGGCAGAGGCTTATGCCATTGAAAATGGCTTTGAGTTTGTAGCAATAGGTGAGATTGAGGTGTCAAAGCTTTTGGGAGACACGGACCTTGACGAGGTAGTGACTATCAAAGACGCAACTGCAATCCAGAAGTATCTGGCTTCACTTCAGCTGTTTGTAACACAGCAGAAGAAAAATGCAGATATGAATAGTGACGGAGATGTAAATATCAAAGATGCAACCGCGATTCAGAAAAATATTGCAGGTCTTGAGTATTAAGGGCAAACTGATATATCTGAAAATATAAATGGTTAAACAAAAAAACAGAGGTTTCGGCTTTTCAGAGTCGGAGCCTCTGTTTTATTCTTCTGAAGAATATTAGTTGAGAAAACAGGAAGATTTTGGAAGCAAAACTTCTTGTGTTCAAGTGATTTCAATAAGTTGTGTTTATCGCTTTAGCGCGTTACAAAATATCGTGGTTTTTGGTGATTTTTACGTCAAAGTAGTGACAAGTTATTCTTAATAAACATTTTATTTTGTTTATTATTGCTTGAATAAATGTAGTTTCCAAAACGATTATCTCGTTAATATCAGCATTATGCTCTGTAATTTTGTATAATGAGTGAATAAAAATGCGACAAGTACGCAAATTTAAGAAAATCTATTACAAGGAACGGGAACAAAATGGACAAGAAATTTCTCTATTACATATTGAAGAGAGCCATACTTGCAGTGGTTACCATTTTTTTGGTTATCACCATCACTTTCTTCATAATGAACTTTATCCCCGGCGGCCCCTTTATGAGTGAAAAATCGGTTAAACCCGAGACTCTGGCTGCACTGAATGCAAAATTCGGTCTGGATAAGCCCCTCCACGAGCAGTACTTCAACTACCTTAAGGGTGCTGTTAAGTTTGACTTCGGTCCTTCTATGAAGATGGACGGAAGAATGGTAACTGATGTTATCATGGAAGGCTTTGCCACAAGTGCAAAGATGGGTCTGATTGCCGCTGCAGGCGCACTGACTCTCGGTCTTATCTTCGGCTCACTTGCTGCTGTATTCCACAATAAGCTTGTAGACCGTATCATCATGGTTATGTCTACCGCTTTTGTTGCTATGCCATCGTTTATCGTGGCAACTCTGCTTCTGTGGCTTCTGTGCGTTGAAACCAGGATATTCCCTGCAAACGGACAGTCGGCAGGCGGACTTGTGCTACCCATTGTTTCACTGATGCTTTATCCCATGGCATACACAATCCGACTCACACGTTCCAGTATGCTTGACGTTCTGGGTCAGGACTATGTGCGTACAGCAAGAGCAAAGGGTGTTGCGCCTTCCAAGGTGCTTTTCAAGCACGCACTCAAGAACGCGGTTACTCCTGTTATCACTTATGCAGGTCCTATGATTGCTTTCATTCTTACAGGTTCTCTGGTTGTTGAGAAAATCTTTGCTGTTCCCGGACTGGGCAAATATTTCGTATCAAGTATTATCAACCGTGACTATACCATGATTATGGGTACAACCATCTTCCTTGCGATTATTGTCATTGTTATGATGCTCCTGTCGGATATTCTTTACAAGCTGTTCGACCCGAGAGTAGACTTGTCTTAAGGAGGGTTTGTGATGAGTAATAATTCTATGCCCAAGAAAAATCCTCTGAGTTTTCAGCTGGATGTTTCCAAGTGGGAAAAGGCTTCTGCTGCAGAAAAAGAGCAGCAGATAATTGAGCGCGAAAGCGTTACTTTCTTCAAAGACGGTATGAGAAGACTCTGGAAGAACAAGGTGGCTATCACCTGTGCGTTCCTGCTTATCTTCATTATCATTGCTGTAATTGTAATTCCTATGGTTTATCCCTACACCTACAGCCAGCAGCTTGGTGTTGCACAGAAGGGTCAGGTACCTGATTCCAGCTACAACAACCTGCGTCCTATGGAGTATGGTGCAACCGAGCAGGCAAAGATTGCCGCAGGCGAAAAGGTATTCCCTCATCTTCTGGGAACTGACTCCCTTGGACGAGATTACTTTATCCGAGTTGTTTACGGTACCCGTATCTCTCTGTCTGTTGGTCTGTTTGCTTCTATCATTGTTCTTATTATCGGTACACTTTACGGCTCAATCTCAGGTTACTTCGGCGGCAAGCTGGACCTTATTATGATGAGAATCGTAGATATCATCTATTCACTGCCCGATATGCTGATGGTTATCCTGTTCTCTGTTGTATTCCAGCAGACTCTGGAGCCTGTGATTGAAGGCACATTCCTTGAGAAACTGGGAACAGGTATGATCAGTATCTTCCTGGTATTCGCACTGCTTTACTGGGTATCTATGGCACGTCTTATCCGTGGTCAGATCCTCACAATCAAACAGCAGGAGTTCATTCTTACAGCCAAGGCACTTGGTGCAAGCCCTGCAAGAATTATCCGCAAGCATCTGCTTCCCAACTGTATCAGTGTTATGGTTATTTCCACAGCACTTCAGATTCCCAATGCTATCTTTACAGAGAGCTTCCTGAGCTTCCTGGGTCTGGGTGTTTCTATCCCCATGCCTTCTCTGGGCTCCCTTGCATCTGAGAATCTTTCATACATCTATTCAGACGTTTACAGACTTCTGGTTCCTGCGCTTACCATCTGCGTTATCGTTCTGAGCCTTAACCTCTTCGGTGACGGTCTGCGTGACGCTTTTGACCCCAAGCAGAAAAAGTAAGGAGGAGACACAATGAGCTTATTACAAGTTAAGAATCTTAAGACCTCCTTCTTCACACCTGCAGGTGAGGTCAGAGCTGTTAACGGCGTTTCCTACACTGTTGAGAAGGGTAAAGTTCTCGGCATTGTTGGTGAGTCCGGCTCAGGTAAATCAGTTTCTGCATACTCCGTACTTCAGATTCTTGCCAACCCCGGTAAGATTGTAGGCGGTAATATCCTTCTTGAGGATCAGGAACTGGTAGGAATCAAAGAAAAGAATATGGCTAAAATCCGAGGAAATAAGATTTCTATTATTTTCCAGGATCCTATGACAAGCCTTAACCCCGTTTTCACCATTGGCGACCAGCTTATGGAAGCCATTATGCTTCATACAAACCGTAACAAGAAGCAGGCTAAGGAACGTGCTGTTGAGATGCTCCGTCTGGTTGGCGTTAACGAGCCCGAAAGACGTATCAAGCAGTATCCCCATCAGTTCTCAGGCGGTATGCGTCAGAGAGTTATGATTGCTATGGCACTTGCCTGTGAGCCTGATATCCTTATTGCTGACGAGCCCACAACTGCTCTGGACGTTACAATTCAGGCACAGATTCTGGACCTTATGAAGGACCTCCAGAAGAAGTTGGGTATGGCTATTATCCTTATTACTCACGACCTGGGCGTTGTTGCAGAAATGTGCGACGAGGTTATCGTTATGTATGCAGGTCAGATTTGTGAGCAGGGTACAGCAGAAGAGATCTTCTACAATCCCAAGCACGAGTACACACTGGGTCTTATGCGCTCTATCCCCACAGTAAGTGACGAGCACACAAAGCTTCAGCCCATCGGCGGCTCTGCAGTTGACCTTCTTAACCTTCCTGCAGGCTGTCCCTTTGCACCCCGTTGTGATGCTGCAATGAAGGTGTGCCTTGAGACAAACCCCGCACTCATTACTGAGGGCGGTACACATCAGGTGCGTTGCTGGAATCATGTTAAATCTATGATTGAGGCAGGCAGAGTGACCACAGAAGAAATCGAGGCACTCTACAACACACCACAGGAGGTGTAACAAATGAGCGAAAACAAATACTTGCTGGAGGTCCGTGACCTGAAACAGCATTTCAATATTCCCACAGGTCTTTTCGGCAGCAAAAAGCTGAAGGCTGTTGACGGTGTTTCCTTTGCTATCAAGGAAGGTGAGACACTGGGTCTTGTTGGTGAGTCCGGCTGCGGTAAGACTACTGTCGGCAGAAGTATTCTGCATCTTTATGAGCCCACATCAGGTGAGGTTTACTACGACGGTGAACTTATCAAGGGCAAGAAGGCTGTCAACGAAATGCGTAAAAAGGTTCAGATGGTTTTCCAGGACCCTTATTCATCTCTTGACCCCAGAATGACAGTTGCCGATATCGTAGGCGAGCCCCTGGATATCCACAAACTCTGCAAGACAAAGGCAGAGAGAGAAGCAAGAATTGCAGAACTTCTCAAA
Source organism: Ruminococcus sp. (assembly GCA_045540595.1). GTDB lineage: Bacteria > Bacillota > Clostridia > Oscillospirales > Acutalibacteraceae > Ruminococcoides. The sequence goes on along the minus strand of JAZQHL010000118.1, from coordinate 14,932 downwards.
ATTGTTGGTCTTAACTCTGAGCATGCTACCCGTTATGCACACGAGTTCTCAGGCGGTCAGCGTCAGCGTATCGGTATTGCAAGAGCCCTTGCGGTTAATCCCAAATGTATCATCTGCGATGAGCCTGTTTCTGCTCTGGACGTTTCCATTCAGGCACAGATCATCAATATGTTTGAAGAACTTCAGGAGAAGTTAGGCCTCACATATCTGTTCATTGCTCACGACCTTCTGGTTGTTAAGCATATTTCTGACAGAATCGCAGTTATGTACCTGGGTCATATTGTTGAGATGGGTCCCGCTAACGAGATTTACAACCATCCCACACATCCTTACTCAATTTCACTGCTTTCTGCAGTTCCCATTCCCGACCCCGACTACGCTAAGAATCACAAGCGTATTGTTCTTGAGGGCGATGTACCTTCACCTCTGAATATGCCTTCCGGCTGTCCCTTCAGAACCCGTTGCCCCAGAGCAACAGAGAAGTGTGCACAGGAGATGCCCCCCATCAGAGAGGTTGCACCCGAGCACTTCTGCGCTTGCTGGAATTTGTAAGAAGCGCCGAGTGCCGTAGCCCTCGGTTTTCGAGTGCGACATCGGATTTGCCTGTCAATGTGGATTTAATAACTCAGAAATCCGCATAGGTAAATCAGAGGAGTGCGACGAAAATCCGAGGAACAGCGAAGAGCAACGAGGCGTGACATAGTACGCGTAGGGACGAGCCGTGCTCGTCCGTGCCTCCCTTGTGTAAAGGGAGGTGGCAAAACCGTAAGGTTTTGACGGAGGGATTGTGAAATAATAAACAGTATTTCAAATAATCTCTCCCTCTGTCACTTTTGGTGACATATCCCTCATACAATGAGGGAGCCCCAAACTTCAAAATCAATTATCGTTGATTTATATTCAGTCTGGTTTTGTCTGGTTGCAGATAAAACACAAAAATTACAGGAGGAAATTCCATGAAAAAGTCACTTGCGTTAATTCTTGCAGTTGTTATGGTACTTTGCCTCGGTCTTACAGCATGTACAGGTAACGGCGGCACTCAAGCAAAGTCTGAAATGACAATCTGCGTTGGTCCTTATCCGGACACAATCGATCCCGCACTCAACTCTGCAGTTGACGGTGCAACATACGTTATCCACGCTTTCGCAGGTCTTGTTGGTTATGAGCAGGCTGAGGACGGTTCCCTCAAGCTCGTTCCCGACTGTGCAAAGGCATTCCCCGAAGCAGTAGAGACAGAAGATGGTAAGGTTTCTTACACATACGAGCTCAAGGACGGCCTCAAGTGGTCTGACGGCTCCGATCTTACAGCTGCTGACTTCGTTTGGGCTTGGAACAGAGCTATCGCTCCCGAAACAGCTGCTGACTACGGCTACATGTTCGACTGCATCGACGGTTATGCAGAGGGCAAGCTCAATGTTACAGCTTCTGAGGACGGCAAGTCTCTCACAATCGTTCTTGCTAACGATGTTCCTTACTTCAACGAGCTTCTCGCATTCCCCACATACATGCCTGTTAAGCAGTCCGTAGTTGAGGGCAACGATTCCTGGGCTATCGACGCTGCTACATACATCGGCAACGGTCCCTACAAGGTAACTGAGTTTACACAGGGCCAGATGGTTATGGAGAAGAACGAGTACTACCACAATGCAGACGCTGTTAAGACAGATAAGATCATCTTCCCCTTCAACGAGGACGACAGCTCTCTGTATGCTAACTTCCAGAACGGTTCTTACCTGTTCATTGACTCTGTTCCCAACGATCAGATCGACGCTATCGAGGCTCAGTATCCTGACGAGTACAAGGTAACAGGTCAGCTGGGTACATACTATGTATCCTTCAACGTAAACGACGAGGCTCTCAAGGACTTCACAGAAGTTGAGAAGATCTCCATTCGTAAGGCTCTCGGTCTCCTTCTTGAGAGAAACTACATCTGCACAGATATCGGTAAGGCAGGTCAGGTTCCTGCTAACACCTTCGTTCCCATGGGTCTTACAGATGCTGACGGCGTTACAGAGTTCAGAGCTAATGCTAACGGCGGCAACGGCTACTTCAGCGTAGATGCTGCTGACTACGAGGCAAACTGTGCTGAGGCTATCAAGCTCCTCGCAGACGTTGCTAAGTCTTCCGGTAAGTTCACAGTTGACGGTGACACAGTTTCCGGCTTCCCCACACTTACTTACATCACTAACGAGGGTACAGCTCATGAGCAGATCGCTACTTACATGAAGGAAGTTTACGAGACATACGGCATCACAATGAAGATCGAGGTTCAGGAGTGGAATACATTCCTTGACACACGTAAGAAGGGCGACTATTCCTTCGCACGTAACGGCTGGCTCGCAGACTACAACGATCCCATCTCCTTCCTTGACATGTGGCTCACAGAGTCCGGTAACAACGACTGCCAGTTCGGTAAGGACGCTCACGCAACATACGCAGGCTACTCCTACGACGGTAAGGACGGCCTCACATGGGCTGAGTCTTTCGATGTAATCATCGCAAAGATCAAGGCTTCCAAGGATCCCGCTGAGAGATTCGAGCTTATGCACCAGGCTGAGGATATCCTCATGTCCACAGGCGCTATCTGCCCCATCTACTACTACACAGATCAGTTCATGTGCTCCACAAGCATTGAAGGCAGCTTCGTAAGCCCCCTCGGCTACAAGTACTTCATGTATGCATACGTTGCTGAGTAATATAATCTGTGATTTCTAAACAACCGCAAAACTGACTGACTGCCGCCGCTTGCCCTATGGTAAGCGGCGGTTTTTGTTGTCTTTGTTAATATCTTAATGTAGGAAACAAGCCTGAATCCGGAGTTTTTTTGTATGGTTTTACAGCAAGGCTTATATTCTGCAAAGGTTTTTCTCTCAGAAAGTAGTGCAAAGTTCCGAAAACACAGTAAAACACTTGATTTTCTGAGATTTGCGTGGTATACTTTTTTACAGTTGAATAATGTAGTAAAAGTAAGGAGCAGGTCAAGGTTGACCCGCTCCTCGCTTGTTGTTATGGAGGGATTTAATTGGCTAAGGACAATAAATCAAAAGGCAGCGGAGTCTGTGAGGCTGTAAGGGCGATTGCAGAGCCTGTTGCAGAAAGCTGCGGTGTCAGCATCTGGGACGTCAGATACGTAAAAGAAGGCGCTCAGTGGTATCTGAGAATTTTCATCGATAAGGAAGAGGGAGTCTCTGTTGATGACTGTGAGGCTGTTTCCCGTGCTATTGATGAGCCTCTGGATAAACTGGATCCCATCAAGGAGTATTACATTCTTGAGGTAAGTTCCCCCGGTCTTGAGAGAGAACTTACAAGACCCGAGCACTTTGACCGTTTTGTAGGCGCTGACATTATGGTCAGACTTATCCGTCCTATGGAGGTACTGGGCAGAGATTTCTGCGGAGTGCTCACTTCACACGATAAGGACACTGTCACCATCACCGACCACTCAGGTGAAAATGTGGTCACAATCAATAAAAAGGATGCAGCCTGGATCAAACTTGATGATTTCGACTGATTTATCCGCTAAGCATAGGTTATAATACAAATTCAGATATACACAAAATTAAAAAGTTCGGAAAGGAATGGTTATCAAAAATGGTTAACAAGGAGTTATTTGAAGCTCTTGCACAGCTTGAAAAAGAAAAAGGTATCCCCGTAGAGTATATGATCGATCAGATCAAGAGGGCTATCGTTGTTGCTTGCAAGAATCTCTACGGCAATGAGAACGTAGAAATCGTAATGGACAGAGATAAGCACACATTCACAGTTAAACTCAAGAAGCTGGTAGTTGCTGAGGTAGAAGACGAGGCAACAGAAATCTCACTCGAAGATGCAAAGCTCATTTCCAAGCGTGCCGCAATTGGCAAGGAGGTTGCAATCTCCCTTGACCCCAGAAAGTTTGGCAGAATTGCAGTAAATGCTTCCAAGAACGTTATCCACGGCGGTATCCGTGACGGCGAGAAGGGTCAGGCACTGCGAGAGTTCCAGTCCAAGTACAAGGAAATCCTCTCTGCAACAGTTGAGCGTATCGACCCCAAAACAGGTAATGCTACCCTTAAGTTCGGTAAGACCGAGGTTGTGCTTCCCAAAAGCGAGCAGCTTCCCGAGGAGATTCTGGAGGAGGGTGACCACATCAAGGTTTATGTTGTTGACGTAAAGGTTGGCGACAGAGGCCCCAGAGCAATCATCTCCCGTACACACCCCGATTTTGTAAGAAAAATGTTTGAAACAGAAGTTCCCGAGATTTTCGAAGGAATTGTTGAGATCAAGTCTATCTCCCGTGAGGCAGGCTCCAGAACAAAGATGGCTGTTATTTCCAACGATGCAGAGATTGATGCAGTAGGTGCTTGTATCGGTACAAGAGGTGCCAGAGTCAACACTATCGTCGAAGAGCTTGGCGGAGAGAAGATTGACATCGTTGTATACGATGAGGATCCCGAGAAGTTTATTGCAGCATCACTTTCTCCTGCAACAGTTGTAAAGGTAGAACTTGCAGAAGACGGCTCAAAGAGCTGCAGAGTAACTGTTCCTGACGGTCAGCTTTCACTTGCTATCGGCAACAAGGGTCAGAATGCACGCCTTGCTGCAAAGCTCACCGGATGGAAGATTGACATCCGTCCCGAAAGCGGATTTTTCGGTGAAGATACCGAGGACTGATATGTCCCTTTAATATATAAAACCTTGGAGGAGGGAAAGTATGAAACAGAGAAAAACTCCTATGAGAAAGTGCACAGGCTGCGGAGAAATGAAGCCTAAATATGAGCTTATCCGTGTGGTTAAAGCTCCCGATGTGTGTGACGAAAACGGAGAGGTTATAAAGAAGGGTGAAGTTTCCCTTGACCTTACCTCTAAAAAATCAGGCAGGGGAGCATATATCTGTCATAATCTCCAGTGCCTGCAGATGGCACGCAAGGCACGCAGGCTTGAAAGAGCCTTCAGCTGTATGATTCCCGCTGAGGTTTACGATTCTATGGAAAAGGAGTTAAGTCAGAATGAATGACAGACTTCTGTCACTGCTTGGCATCTGCAGAAGAGCAGGCAAGCTTGTGATTGGCGCCGACCCTGTGAAGGAATCCATAGACACCGGCAAGGCTTTTCTTGTAATCTGTGCAAGCGATATTTCTCAGAACACAGAGAAGAAGATCCGCGGGGCTGTTCAGACAAACACCGATGTGGCATATCACATCATAAACAGAACAAAGGATGAATTATCTTTCAGTCTGGGCAAGACCTGTGCGACCCTTGCGGTTATTGATAAGGGCTTTGCAGATAAGTTTGTTGAACTTATTACTGCAGAGCAGAAAAAGGAGGAAACTACTATATGAAATATAAGGTACACGAGCTGGCAAAGGATCTGGACGTTTCCAGCAAGGCTGTTTCTGAGGTTGTAGAGAAATACTGCAAAACTGTCAGAAAGTCTATGACCTCTCTTGATGAAGAGGAACTTAACGTAGTATTTGACTACTTTACACAGCAGAACGCTGTTGAGAATTTCAATGCATATTTCGCAGTACGTGACAAGGCTATTGCTGAGCGTGAGGCAAAGACTGAGGAAGTACCTGCAGAGAAACCTGCTCAGGATAAAAAGGATGCTCCCAAGGAGAAGACTCAGGCTCCTGCTCAGAGCAAAAAAGAGGCTCCCCGCAAGAAGGCAGAGGATACATCTGCTCCTGTTTCTGAGGGTGCTATCAAGTCAAAGCGTGGCGAGGGTAAGGTTGTTGATACCCGTGCAGGCTACGTTGACGTAGAAAGATACAACGAAAAATACGACCGTATGGCTTACGATAAGGGCCGTTCCGACAGCACAATGTCAACCCAGAAGCAGAAGCTCAGACAGCGTTCACAGCAGAAGGGCAAGCACCGCTCCGGCAAGCGTGAGACAGAGCAGCAGAGAATCGACCGTATTGCTCAGGAGAGAAAGTCAAAGCCCCTGACAATCAAGATTCCCGATGAAATCACAGTTCAGGAACTGGCTCTGCGTCTGAAGGCTACTGCAAAGGAAGTTATCACAAAGGCCTTCCTTATGGGTACTATGGTAACAATCAACGATACAATCGACTTTGATACTGCTTCTCTCATTGCAATGGAATTCCACGCAAGAGTTGAGAAGGAAATCGTTGTTACAATCGAGGAAAGAATCATTGACGACAGCCAGGACGATGAAGAAAACCTGAAGATGCGTGCTCCCGTTGTTGTAGTTATGGGTCACGTTGACCACGGTAAGACATCACTTCTGGACTATATCCGTCATGCAAACGTTACTGCATCTGAGGCAGGCGGTATTACTCAGCACATCGGTGCTTACAGAGTAGACGTTCAGGGCAGGGATATCACCTTCCTTGATACTCCCGGTCACGAAGCTTTCACAACCATGCGTGCAAGAGGTGCACAGTGCACAGATATTGCAATCCTTGTTGTTGCTGCTGATGACGGTATTATGCCCCAGACAGTTGAGGCTATCAACCACGCAAAGGCTGCAGGTGTTTCTGTAATCGTTGCTATCAATAAGATGGACAAAGAGGCTGCTAACCCCGACCGTGTTATGCAGCAGCTTACTGAGCACGAGATTATCCCCGAGGAGTGGGGCGGTGACACACCCTGTATTCCTATCTCTGCAAAGACAGGTATGGGCATTGACGACCTGCTTGAGATGGTTATTCTCGTTGCAGATATGAAAGAACTCAAGGCTAACCCCGATCGTGCTGCAAAGGGTATCGTTGTTGAGGCTCGTCTTGATAAGGGCAGAGGTCCTATTGCTACAATCCTTGTTCAGAACGGTACACTTCGTACAGGTGACATTGTGGTTGCAGGTACTGCAGTAGGCAGAGTCCGTGCTATGACCAACGAGCGCGGTGAGCGTGTTCAGGAGGCAGGTCCTTCTGTACCTGTTGAGATTACAGGTCTTGCAGAGGTGCCCGCAGGCGGTGACACCTTCAACGCAGTTTCTGATGAGCGTCTTGCCCGTGAACTTGTTGAGCAGAGAAAGTCTCAGAAGAAGGAAGAGGAGTTCAACTCTCGTACAAAGGTTAACCTTGATAACCTCTTCGACCAGATGAAACTGGGCGAAATCAAGGAACTCAAGATTATTGTCAAGGCAGACGTACAGGGCTCTGTTGAGGCTGTAAGACAGTCACTGGAGAAGCTTTCAAACGACGAGGTTCGTGTTGTAGTTATCCACTGCGGCGTTGGTGCAGTCAATGAGTCTGACGTTATGCTTGCTAATGCTTCCAATGCAATTATCGTAGGCTTCAACGTTCGTCCCGACTCTGTTGCTGCTGCAAATGCTGAGCGTGACGGCGTAGATATGAGAATGTACACAATCATCTACGATTGTATCGAGGAAATCGAGTCTGCTATGAAGGGTATGCTTGCTCCCAAGAAGCGTGAGGTACAGCTTGGTACTGCCGAGTGCCGTAACGTTATCAAGATCAAGAGCGTTGGTACTATTGCAGGTTCTTACGTTAAGAGCGGTAAGATTACACGTAATGCACTTGGCCGTGTTGTACGTGACGGTATCATCATTGCTGAGGACAGCATTGCATCTCTCCAGAGATTCAAGGATTCTGTGAAGGAAGTAGCAGAAGGCTACGAGTGTGGTATCGGTCTTGAGAGATTTAGTGACCTTAAGGAAGGCGACATCTTTGAGGCATATATCATTGAGGAGTACCGTGAGGACTAAAGGTTGAGGCTTTCCCTTGAGGGGAAGCTGTCACCGAAGGTGACTGATGAGGTGCAGGACACAAATGTGTCCGTTATATTGTCGTAGGCTGAGCGCTTTTTCACCTCATCCACCGCAAGCGGTCTCCCTTCCCCTCAAAGGGGAAGGCTTAGTTGCAGGAGGAATGAAATATGGCAAATCATAAACTTTCCAGAACAACAGAAGACATAAAAAGAGAACTTACAGCCATATTCCGTGAGCTTAAAGACCCCAGAGTTTCAGGTGCGTTTATCTCTATTATCCGTGTAGAGGTAACAAACGACCTGAGCTACTGCACTGTGTATATCAGTGCAATTGAGGGTATGGACAGAGCACAGGAGGCTGTTAAGGGACTTAAATCCGCCGCAGGGTTTATAAGGAGTGAACTTGCACGCAGACTCACAATCCGCCACGTGCCTTCTCTTATTTTCAAGGCTACCGATTCTATTGAGTACAGTGCAAATATCTCAAAGATTCTTCACGACCTGGACAAAAAGAGACCTGTGTCAGAGGAGAATGAGGAGGCGCAGTCAGATGACTGATCTGTTTTTAGTAGCCGACATACTGAAAGAAAAAGACAATATTGAAATTCTGACACACCATTATCCTGACGGAGATACCCTGGGCTCTGCTTATGCTCTGTGCCTTATGCTTCAGTCAATGGGCAAGCATGCCAGAGTTATCACCAGCGGCACAGTTGCAAGAAAGTATGACTTCCTTAAAACAGGTGTTGAGGTGCAGGAGTTTGACCGTGAGTTTGTGGTGAGTGTAGACGTTGCAGCACCTTCACTTCTTGGTGAGAATCAGGCAGAATATGAGGATATCATAGACCTTTGCATTGACCATCACGGCACAAACAGCATAAAGGCTCAGGTGTCCTATATTGATGCAAACGCTGCCGCTGCAAGTGAAATTATCTATGAACTCTCCAAAGCAATGGAGATAGGTCTTACTCAGGATATGGCTTCCTGTATTTACACAGGTATCAGTACAGACACAGGCTGTTTCCGTTATTCCAATACAACTCCCTGCACAATGCTTGTTGCCGCAGAACTTATGGCGGTAACACCCAGATGGCACGAGATAAACACCGAGATGTTTGAGGTCAAGACCAAAGAGAAGCTCCGCCTTGAGCGTATGGTGTACGAAACCCTTATGTATAGCTGTGAGGGCAAGTGTGCACTTATATACACAACCCTTGAGATGCAGAGAAAAGCCGATATCGGTGACGACGAGATGGAGGGCCTTGCTTCCATACCCCGTCAGATTGAGGGTGTGCTCCTGGGCATTACAATGAGAGAAAAAGAGAATGGCACATTCAAGGTTTCTGTCCGTACCAATAAAGGCGTGAGCGCATCTGATTTCTGCGCACGCTTTGGCGGCGGCGGACACAAGGCAGCCGCAGGCTGCACAATAGAGGGCGACCTGGAAACTGTAAAGAATCTTCTGCTTAGTGCCGCTTGTGAAATGCTATGAACGGAGTTATAGTTGTAAACAAGCCCCAGGACTTTACTTCCTTTGATGTGGTGGCAGTGCTGAGAAAACTTTGCAATGAGCGGAAAATCGGCCATTGCGGTACCCTTGACCCAAATGCCACAGGTGTTCTGCCTGTGCTTCTGGGCAGAGCGGCTAAGGCTCAGGATATCCTGCCAAATCACGACAAAACCTACAGAGCGGAGTTCGTTCTGGGCAAGGTCACAGATACTCTGGATATATGGGGACAGGTTACAGCCGAAGAGAAAACTCAGGTTACAAAGGAAAAACTCCTTTCTGTTCTCCCTGAATTCACAGGCGAGATTTTGCAGATTCCACCTATGTACTCTGCGGTGCAGGTGGGCGGTAAACGCCTTTATGACTTAGCACGACAGGGGATAGAGGTAGAACGCAAGGCAAGGAAAATCACAGTTTATTCTCTGGAACTTCTTATGTTTGACGAAGAAACCCAGAGCGGAGTGTTTACTGTTTCCTGCTCAAAGGGCACATATATCCGCACACTTATTGATGATATTGCAAAGAAACTTTGCATTGGCGGTTGTATGACCTCTCTGGTGCGTGAATCCGCCTGCGGATTTTCTCTTAAGGATTCCTATACCCTTGATGAACTGAAAACTTTATCTGAGCAGGGTGAAATCGAGAAAGCCCTTATGTCAACCGAGAGCCTGTTTGTTACATACAAAGAGGTAAAGGTTTCCGCAGAGCAGGCAAAGCGCTTTGCAAACGGAGGCGCACTTTCTGCCCAGCGAATCAGAGAAAAGCCTGAGATGATTGACGGCAACATCTATCGGGTAAAATCTCCCACAGGTGTTTTTATGGGCCTTGCAAAGTTTGACACAGAGTCCCGTGAACTTAAAATATATAAGCAGTTTGCAGACTATTCTCAATTTAACTGAATTTATTTATGAGGTTTAGTTATGTCACATGTAATCAAAATTCCTGACCATAGAATCTTTGCGGTAAATAGAGACAAGAGGGAAAACTTTTCCGATTCGATTGTTTATAAAGACCTATCAGGTGAGTTTCACACCATTAATCTTGAAACTTGTGCGGAGAATTTTCTAAAAGAACACAAAGAGAGTAGCGGTAAATGTGTCGGATATCGGGATATTACCCAAAAATATTTTGTTTTTTATACGAGTGGCGTAAAGACCATGATTTGTTTTAAGAAGTTATACATATTCAATATATCAGGACGAAATCTGTTAATAGGAAAAAGGAACAGTAGATTTATGCAATTTGAAAAATTGCTTTCACAGACAAAGTATACAACCTTTGACCTTTCTTGATGAAAAGCGACAGCCCGACACCAAAGTGTCGGGCTGTTTTAGCCTTCCCCTTGAGGGGAAGGGGGACCGCTTGCGGTGGATGAGGTGGAAATATGCTGCAGTATATCCATACAAACACCATTGAAGTTTCTTTTGATATCAAGATTTGTATATCGTAAAATAGTTAATCCTAAGGATTGTAAATACTCATCTCTGTTGTTGTCGGCATTTATACCTTGCGTAGTGTAATGCTGAGAACCATCAAGTTCAATAACTATTTTTTCGCTTGCACAATAAAAATCCACGATATAATTACCGATGACTTTTTGTCTGTTTATTGTAATTGGTAACTGTTTCAAGAAATCGTACCACAGATGACGTTCCTCTTTAGTCATGCTTTTGCGTAGAGCTTTAGCATTACCGGTAAGATTTGGGTTGTTAGTTTTATTCATAATAACACCTCATCCGTCACGGCTTCGCCGTGCCACCTTCCCCTCAAGGGGAAGGCTTTTATTCCTCTGTTTTGTTTTCTTCGGGAAGGGGGATTCCTGCAAGGAATCTCAGGTCCCGCTCAATGGCATCACGGCTATTTCCCCAGTCGGCGTCACGGTTGCGGTAGTCAAACATATTGCAGAAGTGTGTGGTGTCTGCAATGAGTAGTTCAAGCTGTTTTTTTGCAAGGTCTGCGGTGTCATTGTGGAAGTCTGCAAGGTGCTTTGCAGGCACACCCTTCATACTTATGGCAGTTATCTGCTGATAATGCTCAAGGCAGATAAACTCCTGCTCCTGATAAAGTTTGCGAAATTCCGGGTTTGTCTCCCATTCCTTGAAAACTGTACGCAGAAAATGCTCCACGTCGTTCTGGATTCTGTCGCAGATGTAGCAGGTGTGAAGCATCTCATCCAGTGCCACAAGTTTTTTCTTGTCAGGTCTTGAGTGGGTATTCTTTGGGAAGTAATTATCCAGAATATACTGCAGATGGGTCTGAAGTATAAGTGCATTGGGAAGTCGTTTGCCAACCTCTGTGATTTTCTCAAAATGCTTTTTGCAGAAGCCCTTTTTGTTGGTGCTGACTCTGGTTTCGGGGTCCATCATTGCAGAGCCTGTGATGAATGTGGCGTACTGAGTCTCAAGCATATCGTACATTCTACAGAAAGGACAGCCCTTTTTCTCCATAAAAATATCGTTAATCGGTATGGTGCAGATGGTTTCTTTCATATTCTCACCTTGTTCCATTATTTTTTATGATTATATCATAGCATAATTTGCGTGAATATGCTATGATAATTAAAGATTTATTTTTGGTGGGATTAAAGTGGATTATTCAGATACAATAAGAGTGTCAGGGGCGGAGGATATGTCTCTTGAGGACACCTTGTGCTGCGGACAGAGTTTCCGTTGGAGAAGGTGCACAGAGGGTTTCAGAGGTACCGCTTATGGTAAGACAGTTACCGTCTGCAAAGAGGGCGGAGATTTGCTGATTTGCGGTGCAACTCAGCAGGATTTCGATAACATTTGGAAAAGTTATTTTGACCTTGAGAGTGACTATGTATCAATTCGTACAGAGCTGGCAAAGAAACACCCTGTGCTCAGTGAAGCTGCAAAATTTGCTCCGGGTATTCACATTCTCAGACAGGAGCCTTTTGAGGCACTGATATCCTTTATCATTTCGCAGAATAATAATATTAAACGCATTGAGGGTATAGTGGACAGGCTGTGTGAGAATTTCGGAGAAAACCTGCCTGACGGCTCCTATGCTTTCCCTACAGCAGAGAGGCTTGCTTCCCTTACTGAAGAGGATTTATCTCCTCTGCGTGCAGGCTTCCGCAACCGATACATACTTGACGCCGCAAGAAAGGTGCAGTCGGGAGAAGTTGATCTGGAAGCCTTGCGTACACTGCCTTTCCCTGAAGCAAAGGCTCAGCTTATGACCATTGTGGGAGTGGGCTCAAAGGTTGCGGATTGTGTGCTCCTTTACGGACTTCACCGCACCGAGGCTTTTCCTATGGATGTGTGGATGAAACGTGCAATGAGCACCCTGTTTCCCGGGGTTGACCCCGCAGATTTCGGCGAGTACGCAGGAGTAGCCCAGCAGTATATTTTCCACTACTCCCGTATGCACCCCGAACTTTTTGAGTGAGTTGTAGGGCAGGGGCTTGCTCCTGCCGTAACCCTGACTCAATATTGAACCGTTCACATCGCGTAGGGATGAGCATTGCTCATCCGAAATCCTTCCTTAATATGAAACTGTAACGGACGACCTATGGTCGTCCCTACGCAGGGGTGTGAGGTTCTTTTGCAGGTATGGTTGTTATAAATCTCAAAAGCCTCCATATCGGAGGGAGCCACAAAAAGCTCTCCTTGTGTTTTTACAATTATTGGTGTATCATATTAACCGTAAACTTTAGAAAACAGGTGAAACCTATGAAGATAAAAGTATTCTTTGCAATTCTGTTTTGCAAATGCGTGAGATTTCTGGCTAAACTTCTGGGCAGAGGCAGCAGCCTTCCCGGTCAGCTTACCCTGAAATTCTTTCCAGATATTCTCAAGTATATCAAAATGCCCTCAAAGGTTATTGCTGTAACAGGCAGTAACGGCAAGACTTCAACCCTTGAGATGATAGCCCACGTGCTGAAATCTGCAGGACTTAAGGTGGCATACAATAAAGAAGGCTCAAATCAGATTGAGGGTGTCACCACCTTCCTTCTCAGTGACTGCACTCTTTCGGGTAAGATTAAAAGTGACATTGTAATTATGGAGTCTGATGAACGTTTTGCCCGTCATACCTTCAAGCATTTCAAGCCCAATCATTTAGTCATTACCAATCTTTACCGCGACCAGCTCACCCGTAACGGTCACCCTGAGTGGGTGTATGATGTTATTGCTGAGTGTATGGACGACAGTATGGAGCTTATCCTCAATGCTGACGACCCTCTGGTTTCAAAATTCGGCAAAGACAGGGCAAAGGTGCGTTACTTCGGTGCAGACAAACTCTCCATTGACGAAGAGGAGAACACTTCTGTTTATCATGACGGCAAGTACTGCCCCTGTTGCAAGGCACCTATGGAGTATGACTACTACCACTATAATCACATCGGCTCATATCATTGCACAAAGTGCGGTCATAAACGCAACGATACTGTATGGACCATCACCGATGCAAGTCTGCAGGAAGGCTACATTGTTATAAACGGCAAGTATAAGATTTCACTTTCTTTCTCAAGCATCTATCATTGCTACAACACTCTGGCGGCTTTTGCGGTGGCAGATATTGCAGGGGTAGACCCTGAGACAGCAGCAAAGGCACTCAGCGGATATGACCTGAGAAGCGGCAGAATTGTGGAGTTTACCTTGGGTGAAAAGCAGGGAACACTGCTGGTAAGTAAGCACGAGAATTCAATCTCCTATGACCAGTCAATCCGTGTGGCAAGGGCAGACAAAAGAGAGTGCTCCGTGGTGGTTATGGTTGATGCAATCAGCCGTAAGTATCAGACCTATGAAACCTCCTGGCTGTGGGATATAGACTTTGAACTTCTGAAGTCAGACAACATCACAGAGGTGATTCTTACAGGCAGATACACAGAAGACCTGGCAACGAGATTCTCTTTCACCGATATTGACAAGGACAAAATCAGAACTATTGAGGATATTCCTCAGTGTGTGGAGTATCTGAGAAAAAACGGCAAGGACTATATCTATGTGATTACCTGCTTCTCTGATAAAGAGAAATTCCTGACACTTGCAGACAGCAGAAGGTGAAAAGATGAAAGCAAAAATTCTTTATTTATACTATGATATAATGAATCTGTACGGAGAAAATGGCAATATCCGTATGATGGAGCGTGTGCTTGAAAGTAAGGGCGTACAGGTGGAAACTCACAGAAAGACTGTTACTGATGCAGATGTGGATTTTACTCAGTATGACTTTATCTACTGCGGTTGCGGTACAGAGCATTCAAGGGACGCCTGCCTTGAGCATCTGAGGGGTTTTGCTCAGAGTCTGAAAAGTGCTTATGAATCGGGCAAAGTTATGCTTTTCACAGGCAATTCCTACGAGATGCTGGGTGAGAGCCTTACCACAGCAGACGGCACAGAGCATAAGGGCATAGGACTCTTTGATTTTACTGTCAGGGAGCAGGGCAGAAACCGCTACAGCGGAGACGTGACCCTGAAGTGCTCTTTCAGTGATAAGGAGTTCATCGGCTACATCAACAAATGCAGTGAAGTGCAGGGCATAAGGAATCCCCTTTTTCAGGTTAACTGCGTGGCAGGCACCGTGAAGGAAACAACCGACGGAATCCGCGAGGGCAACTTCTTCGGCACACAGGTTATCGGCCCCGTGACAGTGAAGAATCCTGCTTTCGGTGAGTATATAGCCGACCTTGTAATCAAGAATCTGAACTGATATCAGCCTCCCTTATGGGGGAGAACCAAAAAAGCCCTCCTCTTTGAGGAAATTCCCCTGTTAGGGGAAATG
>JAZQHL010000117.1:0-31902 GCA_045540595.1 Ruminococcus sp. | reverse complement strand
AGAGGTTGCAGGTGCTGTGGGAGCAGTAACTGTTGTTTCGGGCACTGATGTGCTGACAGACTCTGTGGGGTCTGTTGCCACAGCAGTAGTCTCTGTTGCAGTTACCTCTGTTTTGTCAGCAACCTGAGCAGTGGTTTCTGTTTCTTCTGTCTGAGTTTCTGTCAAAGCAGAAGTTACCACAGAAGATTCTGCAGGAGTAGTAGGTACTGCAGGCTTCACAAGTCCTGCCACCTGCTTCTGGATATAAGTAGCATCTTTAATATTCACATCACCGTCAAGGTCTGCATCTGCATAAAAAAGCTGTATGTCTGATAAAACCTCAAGCACGGCAATATGTTTCTGTATTGCAGTTGCGTCCTTGATATTTACAGACTTGTCCATATTAACGTCGCCAATGCTGAACGTGGCAGGCATAATCTCCAGGTCATCACTTGTAGCAAAAGCCACTGCAGCAGAAGTAAACAGCATTACAACTGTCAGTATTACTGACCAGACTTTCTTTGCCATTATTTCACCTCAAAAGCCATATTTCTATACATAGTATATGATACATAAATTTCCTTTATTTTTCAAGTGCTTTGAAAATGTTGAGATATTTTTGTAACTTTGCTAAAAACTCAGGTTTCATTTTTGGTAAAAATAATAGTCTGACCATATCTGTATTTTTTTAAAGTCAACGCTATTCCTCTGCATTTTAGCCGAAAAACAGTCTTTCCATCTTTTCAAACAATTATTGAATACATCTGCGTTTTTTGGTATTATTATTGTATGTTATAATCTGTTGTAACGAAACAACACGAAAGCGGAGAGAAGTTATGTTTGACCCTAAAACCAACAAATTCCCCTATCCCCTACACACCGATGAGCACTACCTTGAACTGAAGAAAAACCGCGGAATCATCTTTGACAGCGACTATCCCTATGTAGACAACAGGTTTTCCTTCCGTGTGGGCAGTTTCTTTCTGCGTATTCTGCTGAATGTAATTGTTTTCCCTGTTGTACGTATACGTCTGGGATTGAAAGTAAAAGGAAAAGAAAATCTGAAAAAGCACAGAGAGATTATCCAAAAAGGTATAATATCCTGCTGTAATCACGTACATATGTGGGATTATCTGGGAATACTGAGTGCTATTTCCCCTATCAAGCCCTATATTCTGATCTGGGCAAATAACATAAACGGCGAATGGGGCACTATGATGCGTCATGTAGGAGGAATTCCCATTCCCGAAGAAGGTACAAAATCAACCCTTTCATACCTGCGTACTGTCAGAAAACTTCTGAAAGAAGGCAACTGGCTTCATATTTATGCCGAGGGCAGTATGTGGGAATACTACAAACCCATAAGACCTTTCAAGAAAGGTGTAGCCTTCCTTGCCTGTGACTGCAACAAGCCTGTTCTTCCTATGGCTTTTACATACAGAAAACCGAACTTCATCAGAAAATACATTTTCAGACAGATCGCCTGCTTCACCCTGAACATCGGCGAGCCAATCTACAAAGACGACAGTCTGTCTGCAAAAGACCAGAGAACGGACCTGACCAAGCGTACTCATCAGGCTGTGTGCCGTCTGGCAGGAATCAACCCCGAAGAAAACATCTACCCTGCAGTGTTTGACAATACCCAAAGAGTAGATTATTACACCGATACTTACGGCGTAGGCTACAAAGGCTCCTGCTGATAAATAAGAAAAGCACCGCAAAACGTCCCCTGCGGTGCTTTTATTATACTTCTGACACCTCATATTTTGTAAAAAATTGACACTTTAACGGTTATGTGATACAATACACTCAAAATTTTAAGGAGTGGTATTTTATGTTCAGTACCGTAGGTTTCTTTGTTGTTCTTGGTATTTTACTTGCTCTGGGTGCAACTGTATGCACATACATCTTTGTTCTTCCCGAGGGTAAAATAAAAAATCCCAACAGTTTCTTCGGCAAGGTTTTCACTTTTGCAAAAGACCTTTTCAACTTCAAGGAGCTTTATCTTGAGAAGATTCTTCAGGCAGTCTATATCCTTGCAACAATCGCTTGCATTACAGTAGGTGCTATGATGCTCTTCGGCTTCTCTTTCTGGGAGAGCTGGACAGGCAAGCTCAACGTTGAGTGGACAGGCGGCTACGGTCTCCTTCTCATGTTTGTAGGTCCCATTGCAGTTCGTATTTCCTTTGAAATCATTATGATGTTCATTCTTCTTGTTAAGAATGTTCTTCAGATCAACAGCAAGTTAAAGAAAAACGACGCTGTTATTGAGGCAAAAACAGAAGAGCCTGCAGAGAACACAGCAGAATAATCTTCACACCAAAATCAAACCGCACTCTGAAACAGGGTGCGGTTTTTTATGCACAAAACAGGGACTGCCTCAGCACGAAGCCGTGGCAGTCCCTTTATTACTTATTCAGTTTTATGTAGAATCTGTCTTATTTCAGAGGCTCTCCGATGGGATAGTCTGTATCGATAGATGCTACATACTTCTGGATTGCAGTTGCGTCCTTGATGTTTACTGCACCTGAGCAGTCTGCGTCAGCAGCCTTCTCAGCATCACCTTCAAGTGTTGTGAGCTTTGCAGTGGACTTCTGAACAACAGTTGCATCCTTGATTGTGATCTTATCGTCAAGGTCTGCGTCACCAAGAAGAACTTTGCTTACGGGAGGCTCTACAACACCAATATCACCTGTACGTGCAAACTGTACTGTGTGATATGTTACGTTGTTGTTTGCTTCGCCGTGTGCCTGTGACATATTTCTGTCATACCAGTTCTCTGTATCGTACTTGATTGTTACCTCGTGCTGACCCTTTGTAAGCTCAAGTCTTAAGTGTGAGCTTACCTGACGGGTGAAACTCATTGCAGGGAATACCAGTGAGCCAACATCCTCGCCGTCAACATATACGGAACGGATAGCTGCTGTGATACCGGCAGTGGGATCGCCCTGGTTGGAGTGGATAACAGACATCTGATATACGCCGTCTGAGGGGATATCAACCTTAACTGTGAATGTACCTGAAGCAGTGTCAGCATCAGAAGGATCGAATGTTGTGTTTGTCCAGGTGCCAACAGTCCATTTGCCTGAGTTCTTATCAAGATAGAAGCCTGCGTTATCCTCAACACCTGTTGTAATATCAACAGTCTGCTCGGAGCCGTTGTTGGTGTTGAAAACAACGTTGGGAGTATCCTTGGGGATAGAATAGCAGTATACATCCTCGCCGTTTTCGTTCTTACCAACATACTTCATAGCCTCACCGGGCCAGCCTGTGCTTGCAGAGCCGCCCCAGAAGTGAATATTGACTGAGTTCCAACCCTTGTTGTTGGTAAAGTAAACAGTCTTTGAGTTCTCAGTATCAACAGAACCTGAAACCGAAGGAGCCTTATCGTAGTAGTTGTTTGCGTTAACAGTAACCTTTGTACCTGCAGGGTTGTACTCCTTGGGAGCAGAAAGCTCTGACCAGAGACCTGTGGTCTTGTCAACTGCTACTACACTGTAGCAACCATACTTGGTTGTGTCGATTGTGTAAGATGTACCGTCAACATCAACGTACTCTGTGCCTGTCCATACCTTGTATGTGCAGTTTGAAACTGCATTCCATCTGAGTGTGGAGCCTGAGAGCGTTGCGTTGGGAGCTGTGGGAGCCTTGGCTGTGTTCTCGTCCTTGAGGTTTATCTTGTCTTCTGCACCGCTGTCCTTCAGGTTGATTACGATGGTGTAGTCGCCCTTTGCGTCAGTGGGAAGAACATAGTCATTTGCTACCTGCTCGTCGTTTACATAGATGGACTCAACTGTGTCACCGTCGCCATAAAGCTCGATGTTGAGAACTGCATCTCTGTACTTGTAATCATAGATATAGAAGGGACCTTCCATCCACTCGGGAACATAGGGGTCAAAGGTGATACCCTCTGTGGTATATTCCATACCGAAGAGAACTCTGTAGTAACCTGCCATAGTTGCGGCTACAGACCAGAGCTGCTGAGTAGAGTGGAGACCCTCACCTGTTTCGTAGTCGATAACCTCGTAGTTTGTAAGGCATGCTGCTGCACCACGAACACAGGAGTTCCAGATTTCCTCAGCAAGGAGGTTGTTTTCGTTTTCGTTATTAACAGCACCAATCATCAGGAGTGCTTCCCAGCCGGGCCATACACCTGAATCGTGATATCTGTATTCGGGATGCTTGTAATGTGAAGCGTTCTTCTGGGGATATACAGTGTTTGCACCGAAGGGAACGAGAGTGTAGTTCTCCATAATGGAGTCTGCCTTCTCCTGACCGCCGATGTTGTACCATACTGCGTAGCCGTTACCGAGAACGTCCTGCTTGTAAGAAAGGGGTGAGCCCATCCAGTCGGGATACTCCCAGGATGCGTATGTGCCCAGTTCCTCGTGCCAGAGTCTTGTAGAAATTGCTTCCTCAAGGTCTGCAGCAAGGTCTGCCCAAGCCTTTGACTCATCCTCTCCCTTACCGAGGATGATTGCAGCCTCGGAGAGGATCTTCATAGCCTGACAGTAAATGATGTTTGTGGAAGCTGCCTTGCCTTCTGCAATAGTTACAATTCCGTTCTGAACATCCTTATGAGTCCAGTCGCCGTAAGTCTTGTCACGGTGGTCAAGACCGCAGGTCTCACCGCGGAAAAGTCCTGCTTCCTTATCATAAACTACTGTGTAGTCCTGCTCGATTGTGTTCTTTGCAACATTGTAGAAGTACTCAAGAGTCTCCTCATTGCCGTCTGCAAGGTAGGTCTCCCAAACAGCCAGCATCATAATGATACGGTCTGTGGATACGGGGTAGGAGCCGCCTGTACCTGTGTCCTCTTCAAATGTGAGGTTGCCGTCTTTGCCAACAACCTTAGCGTTTGCACAGTTTGTGGAAATCTCGGGGAACATCCAGGAGAGGATGTACTGCATAGAGATAGCAGTGTCACGAGTCCATACCTTGTGCCAGTTTGTACCTGTATAGAACACATCGCCAAAAGTCTCATCATAGTTGATGCTCTTGAAGATTTCGTCCATTGTCAGGTTATATGCTGCCTCTGCAAGAGGTGTGTTGGGAGCATAGAAGTAAGGTGCCTCACCTGAACCAAGATACTCATAGTTCCACTCTCTGTCAGAACCTGTCTCTGATGTAAGGATATGGTCGCCTGTGTTTGCAATAACACGGGAGTCATCCTCTGTGAGACCGTTTACAAACAGTGTGTAGTCCTGTCTGTCAGATACGTTTGTTGTTGCACCCTTGAAGGTGTCATCGCCGTATACCTGAACAGCGGCATAGGTAACTTCCTCTGCGAAGTCAAGGAAGAAGCCGAAGGAATATGCATCCTCAACCTCAAAGATAACGTTGTTGCCGTCCTTTGTACCTGTAAGTTCAACTGTCTTGTTGTCAGCAGTTGTCAGAGTTGCAGTTGCGGGAAGTGTGTTGTCTGTACCGATTACAACAATCTTCTCTACTGTAACTTCCTTATCAAAGCCGAAGCCAACCTTGCCCTCTGTAGCAGTGGTTGTGCAGTAGGGATAGTTGACAACATAATTCCAGCCGTAAGCTGTGCTTACATAACCCTCAAGTGCAATATCTGTAGCAGAAGCCATATCCTTGGTACCGATAACCTGAATATCAGCGAAAATGCCATCCTCTGCATCATATACAAACCAGGTAATATTCTCAGATTCAGAAAAATCAACAAACTTTGATTCATTCTCTGCAATAGCATCAACAGCGATTTCCTTACCGTTGGAAAGGATAATCTTACCTGCAGGAATTGCTAATCCGTCAGCAGAAAGAATGATTCTGTCAACTGCAAAGGTATTTGCAAAACGATAACCTGTTCTGCCTGTTTCCTCGTCGAAAATCTGATAGCCCATCTGCTCAATGTTGTTGATGTACTCAAATGCTACCTTGCTGATTGTAACGTCTGCTTTGTTTGCATAAACGATAAGCTCGGTTTCACCCTCGATTACAATATTTGCAACAGGCTCTTCAGCTGTAAGGTCATAAATATTGCCGTTTACCTCAATTGAGCCTTCAGCATCAAGAGTAACAGCGTAAACGCCGTCCTGCTCAGGCTTAACAATCAGAGAAGCATAGTCATATTCATATCCGCTTGTGAATGCGCCGTCCTTGATAAGAGCTGCGTCGGAAGCAGAGTCAAAGCCTGCAAAGTCAAGAGTTGTCTCGCCCTTTGCAATCTCATCTGCTGCATCAACGGGAGTAACAACAATCTTATCTACATTGTATGTACCCTCAAGGTTTTTGATTGTAATTCTGTTGTAGCCGGGATTCAGAGTCTTTGTGATTACAAGTGTCTTGTAAGTCTGCCATGCACCTGTGGAAGAGAAGTTTGCATAGTAGTCCTCTTCACCTGCTGTGAAAACAAAGTAACCCTCATCTTTTTCAGAAGCAACTGAAATCTCAAACTTGTATGTCTGAGGCTTGTCACCTGCAACTGTAACACCGTAGTTAAGAGAATCCTCTGCGTCAAAAGCACCTACGTACTTGCCTGCGGAAG
This sequence comes from Ruminococcus sp., assembly GCA_045540595.1. GTDB lineage: Bacteria > Bacillota > Clostridia > Oscillospirales > Acutalibacteraceae > Ruminococcoides. The sequence goes on along the minus strand of JAZQHL010000117.1, from coordinate 25,418 downwards.
CTGCAGAGTCTTCCCATGCATTTACAGCACCCAGAGCGTATGTGTACTTTTCAGCCTCGATAGTCTGAGCAGTAGTGCCCAGAGTGAAGTCTGACTTTGTATTCATAATCTCTGCTGTGTAACTTCTTGTATTCATATTAGCAGTAAACTTAACAATAGAATCTGCCTCGATAAGAAGAAATGCATTATCATCGTCGTTTTTGTCATTACCTATGCTGTTATTATATGTATCAGCATAGGCAATCTTGAATTCATAGTTACCGCCTGTCATATCAAGTACAAGAGTGTAGATTCCGTTACCCTCATTTACAAACTTATACTCTTCGTAGTTATTCCAGCCGTTCATATTACCTTTAAGGTAAACATCTTGGCTTGAACTGTCAGCAGAAACTGATACGATACCCATGGTTGTAGTGCCTACAACCAGAAGAAGTGCCAGTATAATACTGAGCATTGCTTTGAGTCGACTGTGTTTTTTCATAGTCTTCTGTCCTTTCATTATTTCTCCGCACAAAGGAGTGCAGTAATTCAGCCTTATTTTATCATAGACTCTTCATTTTTACAATAGATTTCCGTCAGATTTTACAAATCTTTTTTGCTATAAATTTCAAAAGCATATAAATTATCCATAAAAGTACTTATTTTCTAAAACGCAATGCGAAAAACAGGATAAGAAAAGCAAAGTGCAAAACAGTCTCTTTTCAAATAAAAACAGCACCGCAGATAACGTCTGCGATGCTGAAAAACACGTTTTTATTATTTCTTTTTGGAATAATACATCTTGAACGGAACAACCTTGCCGTCCTCGTCCTTAACGCTTACATTATCAAGGGTCTTTTCAAACTGACCTCTGATATTGCCAAGATATATTTTGTAGAGTTTTTTCTGTTCTTCCTGCTCCCGGGGTGTGAGTCCTACAGTTTTCTTTTTCTTTGCAAGTTCATTTATTCTCTTCAGTGTATCGTCCATATTCTCACCTCTTTACATACTTATAATATAATACACGAAAATTTTAATATTTCAAGTGAAACCTGTGATTGAATAACACTTTTTCTTGTGATAATATAGATTTATACATATTTCAGTATGAAAGCGTGATTGTATGCACAGTGAAAACTTCAGCCTTTTATTCCCCGAAAATTCACAGGTAACCTGCAAAACCCTGAACAAAGAAGCAATCAACGACCTGTCTGTTGACTTTATTGTGGAGGTTCTGACGCAGGATCCCTTTGAACAAAACAGCATAAAACAACTGCTGATTAATATTACAGATGACGAGGAAACCATAAAGTACAGATGCGATATATTTGAGGATTTCCTCAGATTCCCGAAACTCCGTGAGGACCTGACCGCTCTTCTTCTGAAGCTCAAGGACCTGCGTGAAATTGAAAGATTCCAGAAGGATTCCGAATCCTCTTCCCTGTGGCAGCTTGTAAACCGCCTGCGCGAAATGGACGGATACGTGGACTGTATAACTCAGATAAAAACTACCCTGGAGGAAACCGAAATCCGCTCTGAGGGTCTTATCTCCTTGCGAAGCAAAGTACAGGCAATCTACAACGACAGCGGATTCCCTCTGCTGAAAGAGGACATTGAAACCACTCTGAAAGAAGTCAGAAATGTAAAAAGCATTACTCTGGGTGTTAACCTTGACGAAATGCTCAGACCAAAAGCAGTAGGTGTTATCTGTCTTAACGACAGACATTTCACCGACAGCGGTCTGCTGAAAAAATTTATGAACTTTGCCACCAAGCAGAGTGAGATTCACGAAGGCACCGAGGTTTCAGGCTTCACTTCTTTTCACCCTGCCAACCCTTCAACCGCATCTTTCGGACTTGGCACTGTGGTAAAAGGCGCTCAGCAGGACGTAAACCACATTGAAAACTCCAGTCTTACAGGGGCAGACCCTATGTCTGACGCGCTGAAAAGAGTTGTGACAGATATCCTCAAGCGTACTGTCAATAACCTGAAGTCTATGCTCAATAAATATGTAGGAATAAGCGGTTATTCTTTCATAAACCTTATGCCTGAAATCATTTTCTATATCCGCTTTTCCGAACTTTGCGACAAGATTATTGCAAAGGGACTTCCCCTGTGCAAAGCACAGATAACAAACAAGGAAGACCGCACCTGCGCTATCCGTGACATCTACAATCTGAAACTTGCAATCAGGGCTGTGCAGGGTGACGACACAGAAATTGTAACCAACGATTTTGAATTTAGCGACAAAGGCAGGATATATATCCTCACAGGACCTAACCGAGGAGGAAAAACTACCATCACCCAGGCGGTGGGACTTTGTTTTCTGCTGGCACAGCACGGCATATATGTGCCTGCAAGTCAGATGGAATTAAGCCCCTGCGACAATATCTACACCCACTTCCCTGCTGATGAAAACGACACCGTTGACTTAGGCAGACTGGGAGAAGAAAGCAAACGCCTTTCTGAGATTTTCAGGGACGCCACAAGGCGCAGCCTGCTTCTTCTGAACGAAAGCCTTGCTACCACCAATGTAGCAGAAGGTCTCTACATCGCAAAAGATATCATCAAGGCTATGAGATATCTGGGTGTGCGCTGTATTTTCAACACCCATATGCACGACCTGGCAAGAAACCTTGACGAGATGAATTCTGTTGTAGAGGGTGACAGCAAGGTTGAAAGTATGGTAACAGGAGTAGAAAACGGACAGCGCTCCTTCAAAATCTTCATTGCCCCTCCTCAGGGCATCAGCTACGCCAAAGACATTGCCGAAAAATACGGCGTCACCTTTGAAAGCATCAGAACAAACCTTGACTCAAGAACAGAATAAACCACAGCAAAAGAGCACGGATTCCTCTGTGCTCTTTGTTTCATATGTGAACAGTTCAGGCTCCCTCTGTGAGGAGGGCATCCTTCTCTCCAACGTTCATATATGGTTTTAACAATCATACTCACCGCTAAATCCGACAGTTTCATACTTTTCCTTTTCGCTAACCGCTTAGAATTTCACCAAAGGTGATATACAGATTATCAAGGAATCTCCTTTGACCTGCAGAGTACATCTTTTTATCCAAGTCCTCCTCACTGCGAAAACCCAGCACAGCACAGGGCTCTCCCTTGTAAAAACTGCGGACAACAGTTTTCACTCCGTCTATAAGCAAACCGTCATATTCATACCACATATCCCTCACAGGCAGACACTCCAAAAGTCTGCAAAACACCCTGTCACTTCGGGGGATTCTTTTTGCTTCGCATATTATTCTGCTGTCTTCTGCAAAACAGGATAAAAGTTTCTCACATTCTGTAAAGGACAGAGTCTTTATCACATCGTCTTTTCCATTAACACAGGTTTTTGCATACAAAAGGATAAAATCCTCTCCGTCTTCATAAATCTGAGCATAGAAGGTCTGGTGCTCTGTTGACACCAAACAGTAAACATCACACACCGGATTTTTGTTTTCACTCAAGCACAGAATTTTTGATTTCCTCAAGGCTTCCTGTGCAATTTCGATTTCTCTGTAATATCGTTCCTTCTCTGCACCCACAATCAAGCACCCCTTTCTCTATCCTGTATCTTTATTGTACCAAATCCCCTGTACAATAAAACGGACTTCCATATAAAAAGAGCACGGATTCCTCCGTGCTCTTAATTTTAAGCTTTATTTACAGAGTGCCTCTGCCCACTGAGTTTCTTTGAAGCCTACAAGGACTGTGTCCTCTGTTATGAGAAGAGGTCTTTTTACAAGCATTCCGTCTGTGGACAGGAGAGAAATCATCTCATCCTCGCTCATAGTTGGAAGTTTTGTTTTAAGTTCCATGGACTTATAAAGCAGACCGCTTGTGTTGAAGAATTTTCTGATTGGCAGACCGCTTTTTGCCTGCCATTCCTTCAGTTCATCTGCAGTGGGGTTTTCCTCTTTTATGTGTCTGAGGGTGTATTCTATGCCATTATCCTCAAGCCAAGCCTGGGCTTTCTTGCAGGTTGTACACTTGGGATAGCAGATAAATGTAATCATATATGTTCAACTCCTGTATAAATCAAAAACCTTTCATTGTAAGGGAAATTCTCTTTTTGGGCACATCTACAGACAGCACCTTTACCTTTACAATGTCACCAACCTTGAGGGCCTCTGAGGGGTGCTTGATGAACTTATCGCTTATCTGAGAGATATGCACAAGTCCGTCCTGATGCACGCCGATGTCGACAAAAGCACCGAAGTCGATAACATTTCGCACAGTACCTGTAAGCTCCATACCCTCACGCAGGTCTTCCATACTCATTACATCTGTACGAAGCTGGGGCTGAGGCAGGCTTTCACGGGGGTCACGACCGGGCTGGGTAAGTTCAGAGAGAATATCCTCCAGTGTAGGCACACCGATTGAAAGTTCCTGTGCAACAGCAACCTTATCTTTTACCTTATCCTTGATTCCCTTGATACCCCCTGACTCAACATCCTTGGCTGTGTAGCCCAGAAGTTTCAGAAGGTCCTTTGCAGCCTTGTAGGACTCAGGGTGTACTGCGGTGTTATCAAGCGCCTCCTTGCTTCCTGCAACACGCAAAAAGCCTGCGCACTGCTCAAAAGCCTTGGGGCCCAGTTTTGGAACCTTCTTAAGCTCAGCACGGCTTAAGAATCTGCCGTTTTCCTCTCTGTATGCAACAATATTCTTACATACAGTTGAACTCAAGCCTGCAATACGGGAAAGCAGTGCAGGAGAAGCAGTGTTAAGGTCTGCACCGACAGAGTTTACGCAGTCTTCAACAACACCGTCAAGGGTTTCACCCAGACGTTTCTGGGGCATATCATGCTGATACTGACCGATACCGATGGACTTGGGGTCAATTTTTACAAGCTCTGCCAGGGGATCCTGCAGACGTCTTGCAATGGAAACCGCACTTCTCAGTGTCAGGTCAAGTTCGGGAAGTTCCTCTGCAGCAAGTTTACTTGCTGAGTAGATTGAAGCACCTGCCTCACTTACTACCATATATGCAAGGTCAGGCTTGTTTGCCTCGCGGATTACCTCCACAGCAAAGAGTTCTGTTTCTTTGCTTGCAGTACCGTTACCGATGGAGAGAACGGTTGCACCGTATTTTTTGATAAGGCTCAGAAGTTTTGCTTTTGACTCCTGAACTCTTGCTTCACTGTGTGTAGGATAAATAACTGTTGTGTCAAGAACTCTGCCTGTACCGTCAACTACCGCTACCTTACAACCTGTACGATAACCGGGGTCAAGACCGATTACAACCTTATCCTTTACAGGAGGCTGCATCAGAAGCTGGTGCAGGTTAGTGGCAAAGAGTTTCATAGCAGCAACAGAGGCATTCTCTGTCAGCTCTGCTCTGACTTCACGCTCGATTGAAGGCAGAAGAAGTCTTGTGTAAGCATCTTCGCAGGCTGTGATTACCGCCTCAGAGCAGGGAGAAGTACCCTTCACCATAACTTTTCTTATCATATTGAGAGGCTTTTCGTCCTCAATCTCTACAGTTACTTTCAGGAACTTTTCACGTTCACCGCGGTTGATTGCAAGAATTCTGTGTCCGCTTATTCTCTTTACAGGCTCAGAGAAATCATAGTAGCCTGTGTATACGCTTTCTGCTTCCTCGTCAACTGCAACACTCTTCACAATACCGTTGAGCCACATAAGGTTGAAAAGACGTTTGCGGATATCGGGGTGGTCAGAGCATACCTCTGCAATAATATCAAGAGCACCCTGCAGTGCGTCTTCGGGAGTTTCCACACCTTTTTCAGCATCAACATATTTTTCAGCCAGGTCAATGGGGAAGGAATCCTGATCCTCCTGTGCAAGGATATACTCTGCCAGAGGCTCCAGGCCCTTTTCTTTCGCAACAGATGCACGGGTTTTTCTCTTGGGTCTGAAGGGTCTGTATATATTCTCAAGGTCAGCCATAGTCTCTGCCTTGGCAATAGACTCCTTAATCTCGTCTGTAAGTTTGCCCTGTGCATCAATAAGTTCTGTAATCTCCTGAGCACGTGCCACAAAGTTGCGGAGATATTCAAGTCTTTCTGCAAACTCACGGATAACCTGGTCGTCCATTGAACCGTGCATTTCCTTACGGTAACGGGCAATAAAGGGAATGGTGTTGCCCTCGTCAAGCAGTGAGATAATATTACCTGCGTATTCAGGCTTGATATTGAATTCCTGTGATAATCTTGCTACAAAATCCATATTTTATATTCCTTTTCTAAATATTACTAAGTTATTATACCACAAACGAAAAAGTTTTTCTACACATTTGCATTTTTAAACCACAATTTTTATCCTTGCCTTTACTGTGTCCATGGGCTATACTGAAAGCGGTGATAATTATGAAAAAACTTCTGAAAAAGCCTGAAGCGCTGCTGATTTCTCTGGCTCTTATCTTTCTTGCCTGTGCAGTCCTTGCAGGGTATCTATCAACCTATGTTCCAAAAGGCAGCACGGTTTACTATGTATCGGAAGAAGACAAAGAAAAACTTCTGCAGGAAAGAACTGCCGAATCAGTGATAATCAACTTAAACACCGCAGATGAGGAAGAACTTTGTCTTCTGCCGGGGATTGACGAGGTTACCGCAGGTGCCATAATCAACTACCGCACAGAAAAAGGCGGATTCAGAAATACTGAGGAACTGAAAAACATCAAAGGTATCGGTGAAATAAAATACAAAAACATACTCCCCTATGTAACTATAGAATAAGAATAAGGAAAAGGACAGAAAGACCATAAAGGTCTCTCTGTCCTTTGTTTTATTTGCTTTTGTTTATCAACGATACCACACAACAGGTTTTCTTGTGGAAGTGTAACCTACTGCCGCAAGCTGCTTTTCAAGGTTTGCTACATCGGGATAACCTGCAGGATTTTCAATTTCCTCAGGATTTCCGTTTTCGTCTTCCTTTTTCAGCATACTCTCGTGATAAATATAGACCGCGTCCTTGTCAAAGTCGTGAAGTTTCTTGAACTCCAGATTGTTGTGCTTGATGTTTGTGAAGGAGATAAAGCCTTCCACATCAATCACTACCTGATAGTATCCGTCAACTACAGGACACTGCTTATAATCAATGTTCAGGTACTGTTCTGTACCACTGCGGACCATAACCGCCTCTGTCCAGGTGTACTCTTCATTTTTGAGAATTCCTACTCTGATGTAAGCAGGCGCATTCTCTGCATTCATAACACCGTAGAAGGCGTTCTCGTCAACATCGTGAACACCAATCTGAAGCAGGTGGGGACCCGAGCCTGTTTCCTTAACGTTCAGAACAATGGCATAATCGTTATCCTCAGAGTTGATGTAGACCTCGTTGTTGGGACCTGCTGCAAGGAACTGAGCAAGTGAGCCCATTGTGGTCTCGTATCTGTCGCCTGCGTTTCTGTCCTCAGTCACATAAAGATCACTGTAGGTAAGCGAAATTGTTGAGTCTGACGCAGAATATCTGGCAGCAACGCCCTGTCCGCCAATGATAAGGTCTCTCAGTTCTGTGAACTGTGCACCCTTCTCGTTTTTGTAGTTATCCTCAAAATCTGAGCCCTGAATGGGGTTGTAGATGCGGACACCGTCCACATAGAGGTAAGTAACCTGAGTGCATACAGGTGTTCCTGTGCTGAAGTCAAGCAAGGGCAACCCTATAATCTTAACCGTGTAGGAGCCGTAGTCAAGACCTGTCACACGCACAACAGGCACCTGATAGATTTCCTCGTCACCGCCGTCTGCGCCGTGGTCAAACTCGGTGATTACAGGAACTCTCTTGACTCTATTGTTGTTTTCGTCGTAAACCTCAACAGAAACAATTGCGCTGTCCTTAGCATTTGTACGGCCTACAAGCTCGAAGCCTGTACCCTTGAATGTAAAGGTTGCTGCTGTGTCCAGAGTTGTGGTGTCGTTATCTGTGTCAAGAATCGGAATCTTTGTGCACACACCGTGACTCATCTGCACGTTGTTGTCTGCAGCATAGGCTTTTTCATCAAAGCCGTAGTTTACGTCCTGGTCAGCACCCTGTTCGTTGCTTACCGTGTCAGCAAGGCTTCCGAAAACTTCGATTGTATTCTCAGAAGATGGGCTCTCGTAATCAACTGCAGCAAAGGTATCTTCATAGTAAACTACATTTGCAGGAATAACAGTAACGGACTTGTACATCTCAACTTCCTTGTTGATATCTACATTACCCAGAGCCTGATTCTTGTCCATTTCCTCAGATACTCTGAAAGATACCCACACACGGTCAGCACCCTCCATAAACTGAGAGGGATCATATCTGAGGCTGTTGTCCTCAGAATTATATGTGTATTTACCGAAGCCCAGATTATCAGGGTCATCTGCACCGTCACCGCGGTCAACAATACCGTCCTCGTCAATTACGAAGCTGATATTATTGTCAGCATAGGAAGGCTCCATATCAGTAATACCGAACATCTCCCAGGTTGTGTCTCTGCCTGTTGCAGAAAGCACGTCACCCTCAGTGAGAGCGCCGTTTTCTGTGAGTTCTGTACCCAGACCGTAGTCAAGCACGAAGACTCTGTCCTTGACATCTGTTACAAAAACAGAGAAAGGAACAATAAGGCTCTGCTGCTCGCCCTCGTAAGTGTAGATAATCTTGACAGAAACATAGTATCCGCCGGCCTCGGGATAAGTAAAGCGGAGAGTGTGATCTGCGTCCATAGCCACATAGTCGTAGATCATCTTCATACCTGTAGGTCCGCAAAGGTACATATCAACAAAGGAATCTGCATTGAGCACGTCCTGCACAGGATACAGAATCTCTCCCTCGTCATTGGTAGCCTCAGTAACGTCAAGCATAAACTTCTCAAGAGGCACTGTAAGTTCGTGACCGCTCCACTGATAATAAAGGGGTTTTGAATGAACTCTGACCTGAGCATCACTTCTGGCGTGAAGCTCTGAGCCGTTGGTGGTACCGTCTGAGTTACCTTCTTCTGTGTAAGCCTTTACGCCCAGAATATTTGTGAAAATACCGTCAGATACCTGCTCCTCAGACAAGGTGTAATAAATACCGCGGATTTCCAGAGTCCAACCGGGCAGAAGTCCGCTGCCTGTCCCGAAGTCTTCGAAAGCATTTACAATATCAATGCTTGTAAGCAGTTTGCAAAGGGCATCTGCGTCAGTAATACCTTCAACAGGATAAACCTCACCCTGAGGGTCGGTAAGTGTGATTACCAGATCCTGAGGATCAAGAACTTCTCCCTTTGCGTCAGTTACTCTTGTGCTGTCAGAGATAACCAGACCCTTGTGCCAATCCAGTGAAATGCCGATATCAGCATCATCAAAAACAAGGCTGTAAAGGTTGGAGTTACCTCTGTTTGTGAGCTTGAAGCCATACTCTACAGGTGCATCGCTTGCCACAACACCGCCGTAGGGAATTTCCTGCTCGTTCTGATATGCTGTTTTCTTTGTGCCAAGGTTTGTGTCTGTAAGCTGGAAGTTTGTGAAAATTCTCATATTGGAGCCGTAGCCGTGACGCTCCATATAGTAGAAGTCAAAGGAGTAGGAGTTACCCTCTACAAGGGCTAACTTCTCTGCACGCTCTACTTCCTTCTCTGTGTAAGCAGAGGGATTGCTCTTTACTTCCCATGCCCACTCAACATAGTCGTTAAGGTTCATCTTTGAGCCAACAACTGCGTGAGCACCGCCGATATCAACTACCAGTTCGTTATTGATAAACAGATAAACGTCATCGTCACCTTCAAACTGGAAGTAAAGCTGGTCGTCTGCGTGATAGATAAAGGAAGCATTTGACTGAAGCACATAGTTGTAGTTTCTTCCTGTGTACTCAGGGTCACCGTCAACACTCATACTGGGAGCGTTTACTCCCTCGTCCATAGGATAAGGTGTCTGAGTCTGGGTCTGATTTCCGTTTGCGTCCCTGACAGGAGTGAAGGGATAAGAAGATGTATATCCTGTTTCACTGCTTGAGAAGAAGGTAAAGGATTTACCTGCTGCTGAAGTGTTACGGATTGTACCGTTTGCAGGGTCGTACTGTACGGAAGACTGACCTACAGCAATGTTGGAAGAAGCATTATCAATAAAAGTAGAGTCAAAGATGTATCCGTCTCTGCCGTCTGTATCTGTAACCTTGGTAAGCACCAGAGATGTGTAAGTTGACTGGGGCTGGTTGTAGGAATTCTCAAGGAAGATGGAGTTGAGCATCCAGTACGCTGCGTCCATACAGGTATCGATGTTACCGCTTACCTGATTCCAGGTGCCGATAAGACCTGCAGACTTTGAAGCAGTCTCTGCATATGAGCCGTACTCCTTGAATCTTGAGTTGTTGTAGTTTGCATCTGTGCTGAGTACGCCTGCAGTAGTTCCGGGGTTGGCTGCTGTGTCACCTCTGAGCAGAGAAGCAAGATCAAGACCCGAAGCAGGATCAGCAAAGGTGGTCTCACCGTCAACGTAGTTGTAGTTGTAAACCACAGTGCTGTCTGTGGGAGATTTGCTTGTTGAATACTGAACAGCAAGAGCTCTCTGAAGAACAAGTGCTATATACTCTACAGTTTCCTGTCTGTACTTGGGAAGCTTATATATATGAGGATTATTCACGCCGTCATCAGTTACGTCCAGTTCAATCTCTCTCAGGTCGGATTCTGTGAGACCAATGGTAGCTGTACCGAAGGTCTGCTTTGACAGCAAGGGGAAGGAAAGCTGTTCCTTAACAGCGGCAATGGTAGAGAAATCAATGCCTGATGTGGACACATTCATACCGCCTGCAGTTGCTGCAAAAGCAGGGTTGCTTGTAGTGGCGTGACCTGATGCTGAATATCCGCCCTCTGCACTGTTAAGGTCAAGCTGGGGGTTGTTTATCTCACTGGAAATCACACCGTTTGTATTGGTAAATTTCATACCGCTCACATAAGGTGCCCAGTATTTGTTGTAGTCAAAAGAGCCTGATCCGTCGCCGACAAAGGCTGCCCAGGCATTGGCAGGGTAGTTTCCTGCGTGCCATTCCAGTCCGAGGGTACCGCCTGTGGAACGGGACTGCATTGTAAAGCTGTTGTTGTTACCCATCCGGTAGGTCTTTCCGCCGTAGGTGAGGAATTCTGTACCTGAGGTAACGGAAGCATACTCAAAGAGCATACCGTCAGCAGCGTAGTCGTAAATTCTGATAGGAAGTGTAACTGTATCGTTAACATCAAAGGTATCTGCGTATACACCTGTTTCACCGCTTAAGGTCTTGCCTCTTGCGTTGTTTGCAGACTGCTTGTAGATGCTCTTCAGGAACCATGTCTGTCTGTTTACATTCTGCATAGACTGCAGACCTGTCAGAAGGCGTGTATCTGTAGCAGTTGCCTTCTCTGTTGTATTTGTCAGCTGATGTCCGTTGTAAGCAGAGATAATACGGAATCTGTCCGATGTACCTGTGTACTGTGTTCCGTTTACTGTCACCTTGCCTGCAGGGCTGTTACCTGAGTATGAGGTAGGTGCAATAATCCATCTCTCTGTTACATCAGGATAGTTTGCCGAATCCTGACCTGAAACAATTTTTATATCTGTGCCTGCAGGATTCTGTGAATCCACACTGCCCTGAATCTTCAGATATTTACCTGTTGCCAGGTTTACAATGGTATAGAAACCGCCTGATACCTTCTGAATCTTGAATTGCATATAGGTGTTGGTGGTTTTGTCAATGCCTGTGGAAGCGTTGATAACCTCGTTTGCAATGAGGGTGTTATCACTGTAAATACCGCATACATAGTTGTTGAGAAGCTGTGTGGGTGTAGGAGTGCTTGTGTAGCCGCTCTGTCCGTAGGTTTCTATGAAATAAGTGCCGTCCTTGAGGAATGTGTCGGGAAGATGAGTATTCTCAAGATACCACTTGTAGTTTTCTGCAGGAATCCCTTCTGCATTCAGTGCACCGATTGATACCTCTGTACCGTTTGCAGTACTTGTAAGGTACAGGTACTTTGTGCTGTCGCTTCTGAGTCTTATGTACACAGAGCCGTCTGCGTTGTGTTCAAATGCCCATCTGCCCAGATCATCGCGGTAATTGACTCCGCCTGCAGAATTGGTTGTAGTAAGGACCCTTCCCTCTTTATAGAACATCCAGTAATGGGAATGAACTGCACGGATACCGTAAGAAGCGGTGTCCTCTCCTGTGGTCTTGTCGATTCCGCCGCCAAGATTTTCGTCTATCTGCAGCACCATTATCTGACCTGTGTTGTTCTTTTCTTGTGTGTCAATAACAAAGGGATTTCCCAGAGTTCTGTTGTCACCGTCGTTCAGGTTTGATTCCAGTACCTTTGTGGTATCTGCTGCTGAACGGATAACATACAAACCGTCTTTGCGGAAACGATTCTGCACATAGTAAGGAGAGGTGGGGTCCTCTGCGGTTACACTTGCAGAGGTTTCCATCATAAACAGACCTCTCAGGTCAAGGGCAGCAAATGCACCCACAACCAGCACCAGTGTAAGAAGTCCTGCAAGCACACGCACAGCAGGGCTTACGGACTTGAGCATATGCTGAGGCGCAGTTTTTGACTGCATATGTTTTGCGCTGTGTCTGTATCTCATGCTCAGCCCTCCTCTGTGTATGTGATTGAAACAACCTTGCAGTTTGCCGCATTGCAGTGCATTGCTACAGACGAAGCCTCTTCATCTGCCTGCAGGTTACCTATGGGAACTCTGTATGTAATACCGCCAAGGAAGTTTCCGTCTGTGTGCACCTGCTTGTAGTATACATAAACGTTGCTTAAATCCTTGCCTGTGTTATTTCTGACTGCAAGCTGACCTTCAGAAAGTGCAACCGCAACTCCTGTATCATAGGGAGAAGTGTACTTTACAAATGAAGCAATATCATCAACATGGGTAAACACAGCACCCTTGCTTACATTGAGTCTGTTCTTTTCCAGCACCCAGGCAGATTCGCCGGGAGCAAGACCTGTTGCAACAAAGGCCGCAGCTTCACCGTCAATATCAAAGGTAATTACAGCATATTCAAGATAATCCTTAGAAATGTTGGTTACCAGAAGGATTGCCACATTCTGAACATACTCGTCTGTACCGTCCTCTACAAACTGACCTGAGTAACTGCCGTAATATGTAAACTTAAGTCTTCCGCTAAGGTCTACGGGAGCTGTAGCAACAGGCTCTGTTGTTACCTGTGTGGGAATCTGAGGCTGTGCTGTTGTGGACTGAACAGTGGTCTCTGCCTCGGTTTCTGTTGTTTCCTGTGCTGAGGTTGTAAACTCAGGCAGAATAATATCGTCAGGATTCACAGGAGGCTTGGGTCCGATAATGTCTGAATCAGGAAGTTCGGGCAGAGTGAAGTCAGGCTCTGTCTGTGCAGGGGTAGTCTCCTCTGTTGCCCGGGTTGTTTCCTTCTCAACAGGAACTTCTGTAGCATCGGTTGTTTCTTTCTCAACAGGTGCTTCTGTAGCATCGGTTGTATCTGCTACAGGCTCTGTTGCAGGAGTCTCTGTCTTATCCTCTGTTGTTTCCTGCACAGGGTTTGTCTGTACTGTGGTCATTATCTCAGAGGGCTTGACCGCCTCAGTTGATGCAGGCTTGGTTGTTTTATCAGAAGTGTTTGTCTGATTTCCCTGAGAATTGTTTTGCTGAGAGTTGTTGTTTTCACCCTTTATGGGACCGTCAGGTCTGTACTGTTCAAGGGAATCCTCTGTTTCCTTTGTGCTGTCTGCATCAGTCTGTGCCTGAGTGCCGTTATCGTCAATATAACCGGGCATCAGGGTTGTTGACTGTGTAGGTGCAGTTGTGGTTGCATCTTTACCGCTTGTGGGTTTACAGCCTGCAAAAACAGAGCACACCACAACAATAGCAAGCACCAGAGCAATCAATCTCATAGATTTCATTCTGTCCATTGTTATCCTCCTTATATTCAATCCGTAAACTAAGCTTCAGATAAGCAAGTCGGGAGCACTTCCCCCATTTTACTCTATACTTAATTATTCTATCATATCTGCAAGATTTATTGCAATCCCTAGTTCAACAAAAATCCAGTCAGACTTTTGTAAAAATCACCCATATATTCAATTAAGTTCTGCCAAGGCTTACAAAACATACCATTCACATATTTCCAATTAAATTGCAAAACAACCCAAGTGTTGATTTGAGAGAGGAACCATATTATAATAAATCCATAAACTTACAGCAAAGGAAAGATACTATGAAATGGTTTATTGCATCTGATATACACGGCAGTGCTTATTACTGCAGAAAACTTCTGGAAGCTTTTGAAAAAGAAAAGGCAGACAGAATTCTATTTCTCGGTGACATTCTTTATCACGGTCCCAGAAACGACCTTCCCCGCGACTATGCACCCAAGGAAGTAATTGCTATGCTCAGTCCTCTGCAAAGCAAGATTCTCTCAGTAAGAGGAAACTGCGATACAGAGGTTGACCAGATGGTGCTCCCCTTCCCTGTTCTTGCAGATTATGCCCTGATTCCCACAGAGAAAAATCTTATCTTTGTGACTCACGGCCACAACTGGAACAACTCAAATCTTCCTACAATCAATCCCGGAGATATTCTGCTTCACGGTCACACCCATGTACCTGTCTGCGAAGAATATCCCACTCATATTTACATCAACCCCGGCTCTGTTTCCATTCCCAAAGAAAACTCTCCCCACAGCTATATGATTTTTGACGGTGAAACCTTCACCTGGAAAAACCTTGAGGGCGAGACTTACAAAACCTACACAATCAAGTAAACAAAAAAGCAGGGCTTACATCACTGTAAGTCCTGTTTTCTTATGATTTATGATTGTTTTATCAGGTTTTATGAAATCTCAGCCAGTCCTGCAATATGCTTCTGAATTGCAGTTGCGTCAGAAATACTCACGTTGCTGTCGTTGTTTACCTCTGCAGCTTTCTTCTGAAGGCTGTTAAGAATCTCCATTGACGCCAGATACTTCTGGATTGCGGTTGCATCTGCTACTGTAACCTTACCGTCAAGGTTTACATCACCCTTGGGGCAAACGGTGATTTCATACTCAACCATAATTCCCTGACAGGAAACTACCACTGTCTGTTTGCCTAAAGCAGTGGGATCGTAGCTTACAATCTCAATATTTTCACGCACTCTCTGCACACTGTCATCAGAATAGGTGATTTCCAGTTCAAGACCTGTGGAATCCAGTTCTTCACCTGAAATATAATAGCCTCGGGCAGGTGAACTTGCCACCACAGCCTTCACAGGAGTCACAGGGCTGGACATTTCAGAAGGTACAAACTTACCGCTGACTCTGAGAATATCTGCAGTAAAGTAGTTGTTTGTAGTTGACAAATCACAAACAAGCGCTCCGTCGTGATACATAAAGCCGTAGATTTCCATTCCCTTTTCCTTTACCTCTTTGGGCTCATAAGCCATAGAGGTTTCACCGGTTTCAAGGTCTAGGAAATACACAGCCTCGTTAGTGCTGAAGAAAAGGTCTTCACCATCACCGGAAAGCCTTCCGTAACAGTTCCAGTATTTATTCCAACGGGCTTTGCCTTTGAAAAGCTTCTCAGGGGTTGCACCTGTGTGTCTGTAGATCGCATCTTCTTTTCCGTTAAGGTAGTAAAGTTCTCCGTCAATAAGCTGAATCTCTGTGTAGGATTCGTGCCAGAAGTAATTATCGTAGGTTATATCCTGAGGTGCCTTACTGTAATCGTCTGCATTATGAGCGTTCACAAAGAACTCTGAGCCACCCTTATACAGTGCATCTGTAGAAAGCAGGAAGTTGTCGTGATAAACCTCACCTGCTACAACACCGATATCGTCCCAGGTTACGTCTGCGTGGTAAGGCTTGCCGTCAATATAGATGATATTCCAGGCATGAGCCAATTCCTTTGACGCACAGAACTCACTCTTTATACCCATTTTTGCCAGAAGGTATGTGTAGGATTTGGTGTAACCCTCACACACAGCAAGACCGTCAACCAATGCACCGTAAATATCAAATTTGTTTATATTCTGCATTTTGCGGTCATAGGTGCAGATCATAGCAAGTCTGTCGTGAATGAGCAGAGCAATTTCTGCCTCTGTAAGAGTAGGAGTCGCCTTGATGTCCGCAAGCATTCTGTCTGCTACCGCCTCACACTCTGCAAGCATCACTCTGTACTCCTCAGGTGTATAAAGATAATCTACGTTGATGTAATGTATAGTATCTCCTATATAGGAATACGCAATGCTGTCAATATTAAATAGTTCGGGTGCTTCCTTATAAAGCACAACTGCAATTGCCTCTATTACCTGTTCATCTACAGGCAGATTATAATCTCTGATGTCTATCAGGTCGTTGAAATTTCTGACTTCAGATACAATATATTCCTTGAAAGCATCGCAATCACCCAAATACTTATCAAGAAATCTGATGTCATAACCAACAGGCGCAAGCAGGGTGTCTGCTTTTTTACTTACATAATATTCAGTTTCATCTGTCTGTGCCAAAGCGCTTACCGGATATGCCAACAAAAGAATCAGCACAAGAAAAGCTGCAACACAACTTCTGAATCTCATTACTATCCCGTTCCTTAAAATAGTCGAACATAACACAGGCGAATCACGTACCCGCTCATTATTATAATATCATACAACCGGGAAAAATTCAACAGAAATATAGTAAACTATCACATACAAATTTGACATAACCTATAAAACACTATATAATTTGTTTATATTTACAAATACGGAGGAAAACAATGTTAAACGACCTGATTTCATCAGTCAACGACGCACTGTACTCTTACATTCTGATAATTGTACTGGTGCTGGGCGGTCTTTATTTTACAATACGCACAAAGTTTGTGCAGTTCAGACTTTTTCCTGAACAAATCCGCTCTGTTACGGAAAAGCCAGAGGGTAAAGGCACTGTATCCTCTTTCCAGGCACTGATGGTATCCACTGCATCACGAGTAGGTACAGGTAACATCATCGGTGTTTCCACAGCCTTGTGTCTGGGCGGTTTCGGCTCAGTGTTCTGGATGTGGGTAATTGCTCTTGTAGGCAGTGCCTCAGCCTTTGTAGAAAGCACCCTCGCTCAGATTTACAAGAAAAAAGGCAGCGACGGCTGTTACGGCGGACCTGCTTACTACATTGAAGCAGCCACAAAGAATCGTGTGCTTTCCATCAGCTTCACTGTATTTCTGATTCTCACCTACGGTGTAGGCTTCAATATGCTTGCTTCCTACAACCTGCAGAGTACCTTCTCTTCCTACAAATTCTATGACCCTCAGATTTCCCCCTGGATAATCGGCGGTATTGTAGCGGCTCTGGTATGCTTCTGTCTTTTCGGCGGCGGCAAGAGAATCATCAAGACTACAACCCTTATCGTGCCTGTTATGGGACTTGCTTACATACTGGTAGCCCTTGTAATCAGCATCATCAACATAAAGTTTCTCCCCAACATTTTCACAAGAATTTTCTCAGAAGCATTTGATTTTCATGCAATCTTCGGCGGCTTCACAGGCTCCTGTGTAATGTTCGGTATCAAACGCGGACTCTTTTCAAACGAAGCAGGCGTAGGTTCCGCTCCCAACGCCTCTGCATCTGCTGAGGTTTCTCACCCTGTGAAGCAGGGTCTGGTGCAGGTGCTCTCCGTATTCATCGACACTCTCCTTGTCTGCTCTGCAACTGCATTTATGTGTATGAGCTCAGGCATTGAGCCTTCATCAGAACTTTCGGGTGCTCCCTATGTACAGGCTGCAATGCAGAAAACCATGGGCGTAGCAGGACCCATCTTCATAACTGTAGCAATGGCACTCTTTGCATTTACAACACTTCTTGGCAATCTCTTCTACGTTGACAAGGCTTTCAACTACCTTTTCGGCAGACAGCCCAGCAAGACCTTTATGACCATCTACCGCATTGTTGCTTCTCTGCTTATCTTTGCAGGCGCAGGTCTGAGCGCAGACTTGCTGTGGAATGTATCTGATGTGTTTATGGGCGGTATGACTCTCATCAATATGCCTGTTATCATTATTCTGGGCAAATATGTTTTCAGAGCCCTTGATAATTACACCAAACAGCGCAAAGAGAAAAAAGAGCCCACCTTCAGAGCAAAGGACATCAACCTCCCCCATAAGGTGGATTACTGGAATTAATCAACAGCAAACAACAAAAGGGTACGGAAACCACTACGGCTTCCGTACCCTTTTTCTTTTGTTGTGATTTTTACTGTGCAGAGAGTCTCTGCTGTTCCTCTCTGACCATTTTTGTAATCCAGGATTCTGATGAACTCTGCTCTGCCTGTAAGCCTTCCACGCCTACTACAGATTCATCTGCGAAATTATCAAACTCTATCTGCTTGTTGCGGAGTATCTCAAGCATACGCTCGTCTATGGTTTCGTCGCACAGAAGTCTGTGCACCATAACATCTCTTACCTGTCCCATTCTGTAGGCTCTGGATATTGCCTGATTTTCGATTGAAGGCTTTATCTGAGGCTCACAGAAAATAATCACACTGGCACTCTGGATATTAAGACCTGTACCGCCTGCCTGTACCTGACTTATGAGCACTGCTCCTGCAGGAGCTTTTGTAAATTCGTCAACAATCTCCTGACGACGCTGAGGACTTACTGCGCCTGTGATAACCTCCATACATCTGTCTGAAAGGAGTTTTTCTACCTTTGTGAGAGTTTCGCGGAAGAAAGAGAACACTATAACCTTGCGGTTTTCCTCCTTTGCCATATTGCAGAGTTCCAGAAGTCTCTGTGCCTTGCAGGAGTCGTTTGTGTCTTCCATCTGCCATGAAACCTGACGGATAGCCATAAAGTTTCCGCTGAGCACCGATTCACGGTAGGCGGATTTTTCTTTATCGCTCATTACACACCACTGCTCTTTTTCAATCAGGTCGGGAAGTTCTGTGAGCACGTCCTCACGTGTTCTTCTAAGATACACAGGAGCCAGTTCCTGACGGAACTGCTCTGCAGTGGAAATATATTTTACCCTCTCCAGTTCCTGTGCCACCTGAGGATTCAGCAGACTGCACAGGAAGCACATTTCGTCTACTCTGTTTTCAAGGGGTGTACCCGACATAAAGAGCACATTTTCTGTCTGCTTAAGCAGTGCTGACAGTGCCTTTGTTCGCTGAGTTTCGGGATTCTTCACATAGTGAGCCTCGTCAGCAATGAGCATACCTATTTTAAACTTTTCGGGCATACTGAAACGGCTGATTGACTCATAGGTAGTAACCACCACGTCTCCGTTTTTACGCCAGTGAAGCAGAGCCTCATCGTCACCGCCGTGAACCTTTGTAACAGAAAGTGTGCTGTGCTTTTCAATCTCTCTGCACCAGTTTATTAGTACGCTTGCAGGACAGACTACCATAAAGTGAGTCACGCCCTCAGCCTTCAGCGCCGCCATGGAGGCAATAGCCTGAACGGTTTTACCAAGACCCATCTCGTCACCTAAAAGTGTACGCTTCTGATGAACAATATACTTTGTACCAAAGGTCTGATAACTTCTCAGAGTTGCCTTGAGATACTGCAAATCAAGGGGGTGTGCCTCAATCTCACGGGCAAGCTGTGCAGGCAGACCCATATCGTTGCTCTGAGGTGTTGCAAGCCCCTGCCCCACCTGCTCCAGAGAAGAATAGTAAACAGCAGAATTCATAATAAAATCTGCCATAAAAACGTCCTGTGGAGCATCAATCACATTGTTGTACTCTTCAAATAGTGCAGTTGAGCCGAATTCACCTGAAAGCCTTTGCTTCAGGCTCTCCACTGCCTGCTGTGAAGTTGCTTTCTTAGCTTTTGACGCAAAGAGCCAGGAAACTGCAGAGCCTGCTTTTTTTGCTGATTCCAGCTCTGCAAGGAGAGGTTTATGGTTAGCCTCATAGATACTCTTTGCTTTTTCACGCAAGGGTCTGCACTTTATCATTACATACAAAGCCTTAACCAGAGCAAGGTCCGCTTTATTGGGATTATCTGCCTTAATTCGGACACGCAGGTTTTCTTTGGTATTTTCTACAATCTGTTTGACTGTTGCTGTTACCTTCTGGGCTGTCTGCGCACCTACACCCTTTATTGCTTGAATCTGACTGTAAGACATCTGTGAAAGCTGCCAGATATTACTGATGCCTGCATCAGTAAACAGGGATACTCGTATTCCCTGTTTTCCCTTTGCAAGATGCTCTGTATCCATTGCTTCCAGAGTAGCCCTGAGCCTGTCGTTATAAAACGCCTGGGCTGCCTGTCTGACAGCCACCACCTGGGAACCCTCTGAGTCTATCATTTTTTTGTAGCCTGCATCTGAGTCCGTTGCCTGCTTAATAAGTCTTTTTGCCAGACTGCGGTCGAATTTATCACTCATGGAAATTCTCCTTAATCGCTTATATACTCTGATTTTATCACCTGATGCCTGCAATGTAAACAAAAATATGAAAACCCCACTCTTTACGAGTGGGGTTTTACAGTAAATGTGTTTTATTGATTATCCTTTTGTAACCTCTACAATATCTGAGTAAACAATCATTGTTTCACCGTTCGAGTCAATGTACTGAACATAAGCGATTGCCACCCAGGTCTGACCCAGTGTAACATTGGCTTTTGTCCATGTATATGCATTGACAGGAGACACTGCAGACCCTGAAGGAGATCTGTCGTAGACATTTGTATCGCTTGTGCCTACTACCAGATTACTTCCTGTGTAGTAATCTTTATTCACCGCCAGGATACCGGATTTTGTATAGGTGATGCCAAGTTCTTTTTCAGGAACATACCAGCTGTAGTAGAATACATTTTTGTCAGCCAGAGTTTCTGTGTCAATTGTATCTACATTTACAATTACACGATAATCAATTATATCTGCTGTGTCAACAAAAACCGCCTCAAGAGTTACTGAATCTGAAGGATAGAATTTATATGTTTCGTTATAGCTCTTGATTTCTCCATCTGCAGTCCAGTATGCAAACTTCTTTCCATCAGGTGCCTCATTTGCTGTAAGAACAATCGCATTGTTTTTCTGATATTGTCCAACTGAGTTTGTAACACCCTTACCCGTACCACCTATGATAGTCACGTCAACATAAGCCTTGACTAAGGTCCATGTTGCCAACACGGTAACATCATTACCTGCTGCAATTTCTGCCTTGATCTCTTCATCTGTCATATTCCAGCCTGCAAAATCAAAGCCAACCTGTGAAGGTGTGTTGGGATAGGAAATATCTTCACCTGCTGTGTAATACTGCATATCAAGAATCTGACCATTGCCGTCGGCAGCCTTGTCATTCTTGAAAATAACGGTATTTATATCAGCATAATCGGTTACATACAGAGCTTTCAGGTAATCCTTGCCTGTTGTAGCAAAGCTATAAGTATATTCTGTAGAAAGAATCTTTCCGTTTGATGCATCCACCCAACCGATGAATTCTTTGTCAGAAACTTCGTTTGCAACAATGGTTACTGTCGAATTATATGTAACCTGTGAGTTGATATAGTTTACACCCTGAGGACGGGCAACACTTCCATTAAATGAAATCTTGAAGCCTGTTCCGCTGATAATATCAATTTTCAGAAAACCTACGGTTGAAGCAACAGACTGTGATTTCACTCTGTACTGTGCAGTAACAGTAATATCCTTTGTTATGATGTTGTATGACTTATCCCAACCTGTAAAGATATATCCGTCTCTCTCAGCAGGAACCGGTGCAACTGCCGGGGAACCGTACTCTACAGATTGTGTCCTCAGAACTGTGCCGTCATAGTCTACAAAGGTTACTGTGTACTTGTTTGCAATGCAGGTGTACTTTGCAGTGATTGTCATATCAGTGATAACCTTTGAGTAATCACTATCCCATCCCGCAAACACATAAGTGTACTGTTCATCTGCTTCTCTTTCAGGATATGCAGGAGACTTTGCAGCCTTTCCTTTTTCAATTGTCTGGGTGCTGAGCACTGTGCCATCATAGTCTACAAAGGTAACCTTGCACAGCTGTGATCTGTGCTGAACAACAAGACTGCCTGTTGTAAGATTGAAACTGAAGGTATACAGACCGCCGGAAGCCTGCAATGTGCAGTTGTCTGCTCCTATTTCCATAAGCCAACCTGTGGCTGATGTTTTTTCGGTAGTATCTTCAATTATACCGGGGTTACCAAACCATTCGCCGTCCTGAAGAATTTTGAATAAATATGTACCTTCTTCAAGTTCGATTTCAATTGATACCACATTGCTGTCAGAGGTAGGCATCAGAGCATCAACCTTCTGCCAATTATTGAAGGAACCCATAAGGAAGCCTGTGAGCTCTGAATATGTAGCAGTAACGGTGATATCTTCTGTTACGTTGTCAAAGGCTTTATCCCAGCCTGCGAACGCATGACCCTCTCTTGTAGGATCTTCGGGAGCCTGGGCTGATTCACCTTTTTCAACCAACTGAACGCTGATTAATGTACCATCATAATCTACAAAGGTTACTGAGTAACTTTCGCCTCTTTCTCTGTACTGTGCGGTAACGGTTGTTTCTTTGGTAATACTGTCAAATTCTGTATCCCAACCTGTGAATACGTAGCCGTCTATTTCGGGAGCTACGGGAGCAGTTGCACTATTGCCGTACTCTACCTGCTGTGTATCAAGCACTTTACCGTCATGGCTCATAAATGTTACTGTGTAAACGTTTACCACTGAATCGTAAACAGCAGTAACCACTGTATTCTCTGTGATATTGCTGAAATCCTTGTCCCAGCCTTTGAAAGAGTAGGTGTACTGTGCATCTGCTGCTCTTACAGGGTCTGCAGGAGCAGTTGCAGCCGAGCCTTTCTGTATCTGCTGCTCAGAGAGCACCATACCGTTGTAATCCTTGAATGTTACTGTGAATACTGACTCCTCAGGGTCGGGGTTATCAGTGCCGAAAAGAATCACAAGGAATTTTGTGTTTGTGTTGAAAATAAAAGTGTAAACACCGCCTGTGGCATTGAGAGTACAGTCACCTGCATAAGCGCTCATCTCCCAGCCTATTTCAGAGGTTGCCTCTGTGGTGTTTTCGATGGCACCGTCATTTCCGTACCACTGGTCTCCTGAGTTAATCTTGAATTTGTATGAATTGCTTTCAAGATTCAGTGTAACGGTTACAACGCCTTCCTCGTCACTTGCGCTCATAGGAGTATCCTCGGACCAGCCGTTGAAGTCACCCTTCAGGTAGAAGGTCTGTGCAGGAGTCACCTCGGTGGCAGGAGCCTGTGTGGTAGGTTCTTGCACTGCGTCGGTGGTTACAATAAGCTTCTGCGCGGAAATATCAAAAGAGAACTTGTATGTACCGCCTGTGGCTGTAAGTGTACAGTCACCTGCCGTCATATCCATATCCCAACCCGTGGAGCCTGTTGTGTCTGCAATAGTACCTGAGTTACCGTACCACACTTCCATGTCAGGGTTGTTTACCTTGAATGTATATGTACCCTGTGCAAGCACCATTGTAGTTGTGACGATGTTACTGCCCACAGCGTATTCCATGGGGTGTGATGCCGCCCAATCGTTGAAAGTGCCCTTGAGGTAATAAGCAGAAGTTGTATCTGTTGTATTCTCGTGCTCTACAACCAGCATACCTGTGCTTACATTGAAGCTGAATGTATACTTTCCGCCTGTTGCTACAAGTTTGCAATTATCCTGATTTGCAGAGGACATCTCCCAACCTACAGCCGAGGTGGCAGTGGTAGTGTCTTCGATAGTACCTGAGTTACCGTACCAGATGCCGTTTGTGGTTGCAACCTTGAACTCATAGGTGTCAGCCTCAAGGAATACAGTTGTTGAAACAGTATTGCCGTCAACTGCAACCATTCTGTTTGCTGCAGAGTTCCAGTCGTTGAAGGAGCCTGCAATAGCAACATCTGTGACATTACCCTTTGTGAAAGTGCCGCTGTTATCTACGTCGTAAACTACAGCAATACCTGTGTCTCCGATTTCACCTGAAACAGAGCCGCTCTGAACTGTAAATGTGTTGCCTGTAATAGCGTCCTTGTATGTGCCTGCTGCCATATTCTTGACAGGAAGACCACTGACAACGGTGTTTGTGCCTGTTGTATTTACAATAACAATACCTGCTGTACCGCGTTCTACATAAACAAAGTTACTGTATGAAGAGAAAGTTTCCGACTGACCTGCAAAGCGGTTTTTGAAGTTGTTTACAGCCTTTACCGCAGGAAGTCTCCATGAAGTGTGGTCTGCTTCACCAATAAGGGTTGTGTTCATATCCTCGGGGCGGGCAAGATACAGACCGCAGATCTCATTACGGGCACCGATAATAGCCCAGGTCTTGTTGATATTCTCATCACTTACACTGCGTGTAGTGAAGTTTTTGTAGTCATTGTGGGACTCTGTCCACTGAACTGTTTTTGTGCCTGCAGCACCGTTACCGATAACATTTGTCGCAGCCGCAACTGCATTGCCATTGACGATACCGTTTCTGATTGCATCAGAAGAAGTGTTATCTGTAACACTCATATATCTGGTGTAGGCTTCAATACTGAGTCCGCCACCGGGAGCACCAAGAATCTCACCATAATAATAAGGTGTAAATCCGCGTGTTTCCTGAGCGTATGCTGTAGCATCGCCAAGCACCTTGCTCCAGAAATCAGATCCTGTTCCTGTTGCGTCCCAGTCTGTTTCGATATTCTTGGCACTGTCAAAACGGAAGCCGTCAGCGCCTGCCTCAATAGCTTCCTTGAGAAGGTTTGTGCAGTAGGACTGAACAGTTGTGTTTCCTGTGTTCAGGTCGGGAGCACCTGAAAGACAGTAATGAGTAAGTTCATAACGGTTATTTGTATCGGATATATTTTGTGTAACATTGTGCCAGCAATCAGTATTATCCCTGAGTTCAGCAGGAACAGAAGAATGGATTGTATTGCTTGCAACATCTGTTGCCATATGATTGAGAACTACATCAACAATAACCTTTACTCCGTACTTATGTGCTGTTTCACACATATAGGCAAAATCAGACTTGGTACCCAGAGCGTTATAGTCGTTAGTTTCCATACTGAGAGCTACAGGCTGATACAAAACCGAAGCGGAATTCATAACAGTGTTATAACTTTCTTTGGTGGTTTCCTTTGTTGCCTGCACAGGGGAGGTCTGAACAGCAGAGAAACCCTGCTGTGCAATCAGGCTCATATTTGCTGCGATGTTCTGATAGGACCAGTTCCAACACTGAAGGATCTGACCCTCCTGAACATTATCAGCAAGTCCGTATATGCCTGCTCCTGTTTCTGCAGTTTCAACCTTTGCACCTGTGTCTGACAGATCCATTTCTGCTGCAAAAGAGGAGAAAGGAACAGATGCAAAAACAGAGAACAACATTAAAACAATCAACAGTATACTGATTATTCTATTCATCTTCATAGGAAAACCTCCTAAAAAAATAGATTCCTAGTTAAATATTACTATATAAAGTGTAGATAATCAAACAAAAATTGAATATTCTACCTTTGCTACAAAAACCACCCCTTCGTTTTTGGTAAATAACACAAACCCACTCCTATGCTTTTCTTGTTTTTACCCTTTATTCAC
>JAZQHL010000116.1:0-23418 GCA_045540595.1 Ruminococcus sp. | reverse complement strand
GGCTAACGGGCTACAGTGTATACCCGCTCTGACAGCAATTCCGAAATGCTTATCCAGAAGATGTGCTGTTTCCTCACTGTCAACATTTTTCAGAAAGTCGGAGGCCAAGCGGTCTTAGGAAGACAACATGTTTCCCCAACTCCTTGGCCCACAGAACGACATGGCTACGATCCGACTTGGCTAACGGGCTACAGTGTATACCCGCTCTGACAGCAATTCCGAAATGCTTATCCAGAAGATGTGCTGTTTCCTCACTGTCAACATTTTTCAGATTGAAAGAAAGAAGAGGTACATAGTGGATATTGTCAGGTTTATCAGTATACAACTCTACGTCCTTTATCTGATTCAAGCCCTCGTATAATTTATTGATTAGCATCATTTCGTGTCTGAATACACTTTCACGTTTGTGTTTACTTATAAAATCAATACCTGCGGAAAGTCCGGCTGCTCCGATAAGATTCATAGTTCCACTTTCGTACTTATCAGGAAGAATCTGGGGCTGACCATAACCTGTCTGACTGCTACCTGTGCCACCTTCACAAAGAGAATCTGGTATATGATCACAATTTATGATCAAAGCACCTGTGCCAACCGGACCATATAAACCTTTATGTCCCGGCAGGCAGAGATAATCTATAGGGGTATTGCTAAGGTCGATATCAATTACGCCTGCTGTCTGTGCGGCATCTACACAGAATAAAACACCGTAATATCGGCATAACGCACCGATTCTTCCTATAGGTAATCGTATTCCGAAAACATTTGATGCGTGAGTACATACAACGAGTTTTGTGTTATCTCTGATTGAGCTTCTGAAAGAATCAAGGGTTCTGTCGTCATCAGCTTCAAAAACTTCTGCTATACTGTAGGTTATCAGACCTTTTTGGGATAGTTTTTCCAAAGGTCTGAGCACAGAATTGTGCTCAAGGGAGGAAATAACCACGTGGTCTCCTTTGCTAAGGACACCTTTGATTACAGTATTGAGTGCAAAGGTACAACTCGGTGTTAAGATTACATTTTCGGGTTTATCTGAATTAAAGAAACTGCACAACTTATTTCTGCAATTAAATATTGACTCAGACGCTTTGATAGAAAGTCTGTGCCCTGCCCTGCCGGGATTTGCACAATAAGAAAAGGAATCTGACACTGCTTTGCGAACGGAAAGCGGCTTAGGATAGGTTGTTGCGGCGTTATCAAGGTATATCATCGTTGATTCCTGCCTGCTCTGCCTAATATCACAAACCCATTAGCTTTCAGTATCTTTTCGGCGGTGTCGGTGTCTTCGGGTACATACACACTGTATCCGCAATTAGCTCTGTTGTAAATTCTTGGAGTTTTTTGTACATATCCACGGATTCCCGCTTTTTCCAGAATATTTTTAGCTCTTACAGCTAAAGTGATATTCTGAAGCATAATAAGAGAGGATTCCATAAATTTATCACCTCATGTTTTTATTACATACTATGTAACAAAACATGAGGTGGTTAACGTTGAATCAGCGAAGCATATCGCCCATATCATAAAGTCCTGCAGGTTGTGTTGCTGTAAAAGCTGCTGCAGGAAGTGCACCGTTTGCAAATAATGCTTTTGACTGTGCCTGATGTGTGAGAGTCAGGACTTCATCGTTACCTGCAAAGATAACAGAGTGTTCTCCTACTATGGTGCCGCCACGGACACTGTGGATTCCTATTTCGTTCTTTGAACGCTTCATTCTGTAAGAATGTCTGTCGTAGGTATATCGGGGATCGTCTTCACGAACTTCAGAAATGCCGTCTGCAATCATCAGCGCAGTACCTGAAGGTGCATCAAGTTTTTGATTGTGATGCTTTTCAATGATTTCGATATCAAAGTCATCACCGAGAATGGCAGTGGCTTTCTTTGAAAGCTCAATAAGAAGATTGATTCCAAGAGACATATTGCCTGATGAGAACACAGCTACTTTCTTTGAAAGAGCCTCAACCATTGTCTTGTGCTCATCACTTAAACCGGTAGTGCAGATAACAGCAGGAATTGAGTTTTTTTCTGCATAATAACACAGGGCAGGAATAAGTGCAGGATTGGAGAAGTCGATTATCACATCAACCTTCTCTGTTACTTTATCAAAGCTATCGTATACAGGATAATCGTAGTTTGATGTACCATAAGGGTCAACACCGCAGATGATTTTCATATCGTCACGTGATGCAGCGGAATTGGTGACTGCTTGTCCCATCTTACCGTTACAACCGTGAAGTAAAATATTAAGCATAAACTTCTCTCCCTAAAAAATCAGGCGTGCAAATCGGAAGAATCCGTCAGGCACGCCAGATAATCAATAATTATTTAATCTTTCCGATAAGGTCGTACTTTGCCATACAATCCTTAAGGTCATGGTATCCGTGATAACTCATAGGTACCAGAGGCAGACGGCATTCACCGCAATCAAAGCCCATAAGATTCATAGCTGTCTTGACAGGAATAGGGTTAACATCTGAGAACATCATATCCATAAGTTCGATGTACTTGAAGTTCATCTTAGCAGCTTCAACAAAGTTATTATCGAGGCAAAGCTGGCAGATGTTGTGCATTTCCTGAGGACAGAGATTTGCGAAAACAGAGATAACACCCAGTGCACCAAGTGACATAAACGGTACTGTCTGGTCATCGTTACCTGAATAAATATCAAGTTTATCTCCGCAAAGAGAACGTGTTTTTGATACAGAAGAAATATCACCGTTAGCTTCTTTTGTAGCTACAATATTATCGTGTTTGCAAAGTTCAGCATAGGTTTCAGGCTTGATGTTACAACCTGTACGGGAAGGTACGTTGTATAGAATCATAGGAATATCCACAGCATCAGCAATTGCATTGAAGTGACGGATAAGACCTGTCTGGGATGTTTTATTGTAATAAGGTGTAACGCTGAGGATAGCATCTGCACCATATGTTTTGGCGGCCTTTGAAAGGCTGATGGCAGTAGCGGTATCGTTGCTGCCTGCACCTGCAATAACAGGAACTCTGCCTGCTACCTTACGGGATACAAACTCCAGAACTTCGCAATGCTCTTTCTCTGAAAGAGTTGCTGCTTCGCCTGTTGTACCGCAAGCGATGATTGCATCAGTACCGCCGGCAATCTGATACTCAATAATTTTTTCGAAAGATTCGTAGTTTACACTGCCGTCTGAGTTCATAGGAGTTACAATTGCAACACCTGAGCCTGTAAAAATAGGAGTCTTCATAAAATAACCTCCGCTGTAAATTCAAATTGAAAATTCAGAGTGAATCTGATCAGTCAATGTAGCCTTCTGCACAGAGAAGCTCTGCAAGAAGAACTGCACCGCCTGCAGCACCTCTGAGAGTGTTATGAGACATACAAACAAACTTGTAGTCATACTGTGTATCCTCACGGAGTCTGCCGATGGATACAGCCATACCGCCTTCAAGCATACGCTCAGACTTAATCTGAGGACGATCTGGCTCAGTAAAGTAATGAAGGAACTGCTTGGGTGCGCTGGGAAGGTTTAACTCCTGTGCACGACCTGTGTATTCGTTCCAGATTTTGATGATTTCATCAACAGAGGGCTTGTTATCCTTATCTTTGAATGACATAAATACTGCAGCTGTATGACCGTTGGAAACAGGAACACGGAGACACTGAGCTGTAATAGCAATGTCATCTGTCATCTTGATTTCGTCACCCTCAATCTTACCCCAGATTTTGAGAGGCTCGATTTCGGATTTCTCTTCCTCACCACCAATGTAAGGAATAATGTTATCTACCATTTCAGGCCAACGCTCGAAAGTTTTACCTGCACCTGAAATTGCCTGATATGTACAAGCAAGAACTTTATCGATACCAAACTGCATAAGAGGATGGATAGCAGGAACATAGCTCTGGAGTGAGCAGTTGGACTTAACTGCAATGAAACCTTTCTTTGTGCCGAGACGCTTTCTCTGGCTTTCGATGATCTTTGCGTGGTCAGCGTTGATCTCGGGAACGATCATGGGAACGTCGGGTGTAAGTCTGTGAGCAGAGTTGTTGGAGATAATGGGGCACTCAGCCTTTGCATAAGCTTCCTCGAGAGCCTTGATCTCATCTTTCTTCATATCAACTGCGCAGAAGCAGAAATCAACTTCAGCTGCTACTTCTTCAACGTTTGCAGCATCCTTGATTACGAGGTCTGCCATATTCTCAGGGATGGGAGTATCCATAACCCATCTGGGAGAAACAACCTCTCTGTATGTTTTGCCAGCACTGCGAGCACTTGCTGCAAGGCATACAACATCGAACCAGGGGTGGTTCTCAAGAAGGATTGCAAATCTCTGGCCAACCATACCTGTGGCGCCAATAATACCTACTTTATACTTTTTCATAAAAACCTCCTGAAAAAAAGCAGAAAAAAGTTGAGTTTTTTCTGAATATATTATATTATTAGTAAAGTAACTGATTTGCTTCAAAAAGCAAACATATACCCACTATCTATATAATATATCACTCTGACGTTTTATTGTCAATCAATTATGAATAGATAGTGCATAATTTTTCATATATTAATTCTGGAAAGGAAATATAAATGAAGAAAAGTGACTTTTTTTATTATCTGCCCGAGGAATTGATTGCTCAGACTCCTCTTGAAAAAAGAGATTCTTCAAGAATGCTTGTGCTTGATAAAACCACAGGAAAGATTGAACATTCAAGATTTTACAACATTCTTGATTATCTTAATGAAGGCGACCTGCTTGTTATGAATAATTCAAGAGTACTTCCTGCAAGAATATTCGGTACAAGAAAAGATACAGGCTCATCTGTTGAATTTCTGCTTCTGAAACAGATTGAAAATAACAAATGGGAAACTCTTGTGAAACCCGGAAAAAAAGCAAAACCCGGTACTGAGTTTGATTTTTCAGGAATAATGAGTGGTACTGTTGAGGATATCGGCAAGGAAGGTATCCGTATAGTAAGATTTGAAAGTGAGGAGAACATATACACAGCACTTGATAAAATCGGTCAGATGCCTCTCCCCCCTTACATCAAGGAAACTCTTAAAGATAAAGAAAGATATCAGACTGTTTACAGTGATCCCATCGGCTCTGCGGCGGCTCCTACAGCAGGTTTGCACTTTACAGAAGAACTGATTGAAAAACTGCACCAAAAAGGTGTGAACACTGCCTATGTAACACTTCATGTGGGTCTGGGTACTTTCAGACCTGTTAAAGAAGATGAAATCACTGACCATATTATGCACAGCGAGCACTATGATTTACCCGAAGAAACAGTAAGACTCATCAAAGAAACTAAGCAAAAAGGTAACCGGGTTATCGCTGTAGGCACAACAACAACCAGGACACTTGAAAGTGTTGCAAGAGATAAGGACGAACTTGTTGCTTGTGATGGCTGGACAGATATATTTATCTATCCCCCTTATGAATTCAAAGTTCTTGACGGACTTATCACAAACTTCCATCTTCCCGAAAGCACACTTGTTATGCTTGTTTCTGCATTTGCAGGATATGATAACACTATGAACGCATACAAAGAAGCGGTTGAGGAAAAATACAGATTCTTCTCTTTCGGAGATGCGATGCTCATAGTATAAAGGACGATGTCCTTTATACAGTGAAGAGTGAAAAGTGAATAGTGAATAGTTAAGGTGTCGGCTTTGCCGACGGATTATAAAAAACTTTTCACATATCCCGTAAACTTTGATGATTCTATGATGATAATTTAACAGGAGAAACATATGTTTAAGGTAATTAAAACTGAGGGCTCTGCCCGACTTGGAGAATTCAATACACCTGACGGCACTGTGAAAACACCTTGCTTTATGAATGTTGCTACAGCAGGAGCAATCAAAGGCGGATTATCTGCTTTTGATCTTAAAGAGTTAGGTTGTCAGGTACAGCTTTGCAACACATATCACCTGCACGTTCGTCCCGGTGATGAGATTGTGAAAAATATGGGCGGTCTGCATAAGTTCACCGGCTTTGACGGCCCTATACTTACAGACAGCGGCGGATTTCAGGTTTTCTCCCTTGCAAAACTCCGCAACATCAAAGAAGAAGGCGTTACCTTCTCTTGTCATATTGACGGAAGAAAGATATTTATGGGACCTGAAGAAAGCATGAGGATTCAGGCAAACTTAGGCTCTACCATTGCAATGGCTTTTGATGAATGTGTAGAAAACCCTGCTACTTATGAATACGCAAAAATGTCATCACACAGAACTGTAAGATGGCTTGAAAGATGTAAGGCTGAGCACACAAGACTCAAGGAAATAGGTTTTGGCACAAATCCAAATCAGCTTCTCTTTGGTATTAATCAAGGTGCAACTTTCAATGACCTGAGAGTTGAGAATATGAAGATGATCAGGGAACTTGACTTGCCCGGTTATGCCATCGGCGGACTTGCTGTTGGTGAAGAAGCAGAAGTTATGTACGATGTAATCGAAGCTGTTGAGCCTTTTATGCCAAAAGACAAGCCCAGATACCTTATGGGGGTAGGCACTCCTCTTAATATTCTTGAGGGTGTACGCAGAGGCGTGGATTTATTTGACTGCGTAATGCCCAGCCGTAACGCAAGACACGGACATCTTTTTACAAGTCAGGGTATTATCAATATATCAAACGCAAAATATGAGCAGGACGACTCCCCCATTGACCCTGAGTGTGACTGCCCTGCTTGCAGGAACTTCAGCCGTTCGTATATCAGACATCTGCAGAAATCACAGGAGGCCCTTGGTTTAAGGCTTGCTGTAATTCATAATCTGAGATTCTATAATAAACTTATGGAAGATATAAGAGAAGCTCTGGCTGAAGGCAGATATGAAGAATTCTACCGCTCCAAGAAAGATATAATCTGTAAACGTATATAATTCATGAATTATTAACTTGATTTATCTGTTTATTATTGGTATAATCTTTATATTGTTATGAAAGGAACTGAATAAAATGATTAACACAGTACTCAATTTTTTAAACCCCATGGTTCTTTACAGCACAGCAGCACCTGCTGCTGGTACTGAAGATGCTGCAGCTGCAGGTTGCGGCGGTCAGTATACAATTCTTATTGTATATGTACTTATTTTCGCTGCTATGTACTTCTTTATGATCAGACCTAACTCAAAGAAGAAAAAGCAGGAAGAAGAACTGAAGAAGAACATTAATGTTGGTGACGACATCACAACTATCGGCGGTATCTGCGGTAAGGTTGTAGCTGTTCGTGATGAAGATGAAGAAATCATCATCGAGACAGGTGCAGACAGAGTTAAGCTCAGATTCAAGAAGTGGTGTATCTACTCTAATAACACAGCAATCGCTGCTCAGGAAGAAGAGAAGAAACGTCAGGCTGAAGAAAAAGCAAGACTCAAGGCTGAAAAGAAAGCTAAAAAAGAAAACAAAGAATAATTAACCTATCCCCTGAATATAATCTACCAAGATTATTATTCGGGGGATTTTTATATGAAGGCAATTAAAACCACACTTGGACAAACAGGAACAGGTTTGTACTTAAAAGCTTTGATTTTTGGAACATTGGCAGGTTGTGGATTAATTGCACTGCTTATGTGCATCGTTTCTTTATGTATACTTGTAACAGGGAAACTCCCCCATGATTCGTTAAAATGGATAATGGTTGCTGTCTGCTGTGTTTCATCATTTATAAGCGGATACATAACTTCACGTCTTACAAAATCAAACGGACTGATTTTTGGAGCAATAAGCGGAACAATATTATTTATTATTACATTTATTGCTGGACTGATCTGTTCTGATGGTATATTTTCAATCCTTACATTTATAAAACTGATATCGATTGTTTTATGCGGTGGATTGGGCGGCATCAAAGGTGTTAATAAAAAAGACAGAATACATATAAAATAAAGAAAGCCACAGAAGTTTTGTGCTTCTGTGGCTTTTCAAATTTAATCTATAGTGATAATTTCGTATTCACGGCTACCGAGGCCAATCAGCGCTGCAGCCTCTACAATATGGATACCATGTCTTGAATTCATTCTTTCAATAAGAGAGGCTTTACCCTCATCAGGTGAATTGATTACAGCATCATAGCAAGCCTGGTCAAGTGCAACAGGGTCTGTTGATGCAAAAATGCCCAGGTCCCCCATTTCAGGCTCTTTGGGATGGTCAGAGCAATCACAATCTACAGAGAGACGATTTGCAACATTGATGTATACAATATTTTCTTTGCCCATAAAATCAACAACACTCTTACAGGCATCTGCCATACACTCAAGAAAAACGTCCTGTTCAGGAAGATTATCAAACATAACTCTGTAATCAGTTGTCTTGCCTGCTGTGTGGATATATGTTTTACCTCTTGTAGACGCAATACCGATGCTCATATTCTTAAGTGCTCCACCGAAACCGCCCATAATATGACCTTTGAAGTGTGAAAGCATAAGCATAGAATCATAGCTCTCTATATTTTTACCTACGATGTTCTTTGTGAGATTGATACCGCCGTTTACTGGAATTTCCATATCCTCCTGTTCGTCTAAAATATCACAGGGAGCAATTGCTTTAAAACCGTGGTCTTCAATAGTTTTCCAGTGATCTGCGGGATTGAGACGTTTTCCCTTGTATGCTGTGCAGGACTCTACGATTGTACCGCTGAGTTTATTGACAAGGGGTGCAATAAGTGCAGGCTGAAGGAAGTTATGTCCGCCAGGCTCACCGGTAGAAATCTTGACTGCTGTATGGCCGTTAAGGGTTACACCAATTGATTCAAAAATACGCACGAGGCTTTCAGGTGTGATTTCTTTTGTAAAATATACGGTTGCTTTACTCATAATTTAAACTCCTTATATGTAAAAATTCAGGTCGCATTTTTCTTTAATGTTAAAGTGATTGAAATATCTGTTTTCAAAAGGAATCCATTTTGAAATAAAAGTTTTTGTTTTGTCATATCCACTTCTTTTGAGAATACGTGTAATCTGACTTATTTTATCTGTATAAAGAAAAATATGAAGATTACAATAATCAAACAAAACAGGGTGGCAGGAGTATGAGCCTTCAAGAATAATCAGTTTTTCAGGTGTTATTACTTCTGCTTTATCAAAGTTCATTGATTTGCAATTAAAAGGTCTGTAAATGAAATCTGTATGATTCTGAATGGGAATCATTACTTCTTCTATAAGACGCTCAAAATCAGCATTTCCGCCAGGTGTATTCAAGCGATCTTCGGTTCTTTGTTCGGGTCTTAAAAAGAAATGATCCATATGAATTACAGTTGCAGGAATTCTTTTACGTAGTTTTTCTGCAAAGGTTGTTTTTCCGCTACCGCTCATACCATCAACCGAGACGATAACTCTATTATCAGAAATCAGAAGGTTATTGATATGCTTTTCTGTTTCAGATAAAGCAAGGGACATATTATTGTTCATAAGCAGAAGTCCTCTTCTTATGTTTATTATTTCTGAATTTTCTGATATGTGTACGGTCAAGAAACAACATTACTGCAGGTATTAAAATCAGTTGAAGTATAATCCCCGGAATAGCATTGAGAAAGGCGCCCCCAACAAAGGCTTCTATTGTAAATACATTTCCTTTAATTCCAAGAAGGACCATCATAACTGCTCCCCACACAGCTCTGCCTGCAATCATAGCCGTGATAAGACATCTGTAAAGAGAGCGGATACATTGCCATTTTGCGGTACTGAAAAGCAGTCCTGCTAAAAAGCCGTAAGTCGCAAGTTCGAAGGACATTGCGATTGCTGAGGGGTATAAAACAGGCATTGTGAAAATCAGACTTCTCATAAGAGGAAGAATGGCACCGACTGTAAGTCCATACTGCCAACCGCAGATGAGTCCGCAAAGAATCACAGGTATGTGCATTGGAAGCAACATATTGCCAATTTGCTGAATCTGACCTGTAAGAAAAGGAAGGATAAGACCTATTCCCAAAAACATTGCAGACAACAAAAGGTTAATTAAATTCTTATTTACGTTTTTCATAAGAATACCTACTTAAGATTTTGTATAAGAGAGTAAATATCATCGGGTAAAGGTGCTGTGATACTTATTCTTTCGTTTATGAAAGGATGTGTAAAATCCACACTGTAACAGTGCAGTGCTTGTCTTGATATCAGGTCTTTGCTTCCGCCATAAAGGTCATCGCCAAACAAAGGATGACCTTTATAAGACATATGACACCGTATCTGATGAGTTCTTCCTGTTTCAATCACAACATCAAGAACAGTAGCCTCAGTTAAATTATCTTTGATATCATAGTGAGTAATTGCTTTCTGTCCAGAATCACAGACACAACGAACAATCTTGCTGTCTGCTCTGAGAGCAATAGGTGCATCAATAGTTCCTTTTTCGTGAATATTCCCGTGGCATACTGCTATATAATGCTTTGTGATATCAGTGCCTTGCATAAGGGACGCTGTGTGTCTGTCTTTTGCAATAATGACAATTCCTGAAGTGTTGGAATCAATACGATTGACAGCTCTGAACATAAAATCGGAATTAATGTTCATATATCTGTGTGCAACTATATTTGCAAGAGTATCAGTCTGATGGGTTTTTGCAGGATGCACAGGCATATAGGGTGGTTTGTTGACAATCAAAAGGAAATTGTCTTCATACAGAATATCAAGTTCACCTTCTACAGGCAAAACAGAACCGCTGTTTTCCTCAGGAAGATTCATTTCAATCAGATCACCTGCATAAACTGTATCAATAGAACGCAGAAGTTTACCGTTTACACTTAGACCACCTTCTGTACGTTTCAGAAGAGCAAGGGTTCTTGCAGAGAGACGGCAGACTGTGCGAAGATATCTGCCTGCTTTCATACCATCGTGTGCAGATGATACATGGAATGTTAGTTTTTCAGCCATTCAGATCACCCACATAAATAAAGCAATAACTATCAGTATTTCTGCAATTATTATTGCAGGGATTCCAATCATAAAACGTTTGTGTTTTGTTTTGTGTCTTATAATCAGCATTGTAATATACACAGAAACAGCGGATCCTAATGCAGAAAGAATAAAAAGTGTTTTCTCACTGACTCTCCAGCGATTTCTTTTAGCTGCAATTTTATCGTGTACTGTTACAATTATACCTATAATATTAATAAAACAAAGATATAACAATAGCCATTCAACATACCATGGCATAGAAATTCCTCCGGAAGTGATTATATGAAAAAAATAAACTTTGCTGTAATACTGTCGATTATTTTACTTGTAGCAATTGTGTTATTATGTGTGAATACAAAAGATAGTAAGGAAAGTTTTCCAAATTCCTCTGTATTAAAAGGTGATAACAATGCAAAGACAGATGAAGAAATGAGAGGGTTGTGGGTATCATACATAACCCTTGATATGCAGGGCACAGACAGAAGCTATAAAAGTTTCAAGAGTAAATCCGATAAGATTATACTTGATGCAAAGGACTTTGGCTGTAACACATTGATAGTGCAAGTAAGGCCCTTCTGTGATGCATTGTATAAATCGGATATTTTCCCTGAATCTCATGTGTTATCGGGTACTCAAGGTGAAAAAACAGATTATGATGCTCTTGAATACATCTGCAAAACTGCTCATGAAAAGGGGCTGAAAGTTCACGCCTGGATAAACCCATACAGAGTTTCTTCGTCAGGCACACCAAAATTGCTTTCAGATAACAACCCTTATGTAAAAGACAAGTCAATAGGGTTTGAAACTGACTCAGGCATATATCTGAATCCTGCAAAAGAATCTGTGCGGAAACTGATTGTGGCGGGCGTAGAGGAAATAGTCAGAAACTATGATGTAGATGGCATACAGTTTGATGACTACTTCTACCCTACTGACTGCGGAAACTTTGATGAAAAAGATTTCAATGCTTACAGAGAATCGGTGAATAATATTACTAAAGCAATGTACTTGGACCAGTGGCGTCAGAACAATGTGAATCTGATGCTGTCGGAAGTTTACAGAGCAATCAAGAGGATTGATTCAGATGTAGTGTTTGGAATATCACCGCAAGGAAATATTGATAACAATTACGCAATAGGTGCAGATGTGAAATCCTGGTGTGAAAACATAGGTTATGCTGACTATATTTGTCCGCAGATGTATTATTCTGTGGATAATCCTACCCTTGGATTTGAAGTAAGCCTACAAAACTGGAAGGAATTCAGTTATCACGATAACATAAAGGTATACATAGGCCTTGGCGCTTATAAAGCTGGTACTGATGCGGACAGCGGCACATGGCTTGAAAAAGACAATGTGCTGGCAACTGAACTTGTACTGCTGAGGCGCTATGGCTATGATGGATTTATGATTTATGACTACAGCGCTTTTGAATCTGATAAAGCACAGAACGAACTGAAAACGATCAGATCAATTATCTGAAATTATACCTTTGCAACGTTCACCGTCGGTTTCGGTAATGAGTACATCGAGGCAATGTCCTGATACATCTGTACCTTTGGTATCTGCATACACAGGGGTGTAGTTTCTTGTGTAGCCTTCGTAGAAGCCCTTTGAATCTGCACGTTCAAACAAAACTTCACAAATAAGACCAATCTGTGAATTCATAAATTCCTGACGTTTTATCTCTGTGGATTGGATCATGATTCTGGCACGTTGTTCTTTGACAGATTTCTGAATCTGCTGGGGCATTCTATCGGCAACAGTACCGCTGCGTCTGGAATAAGGAAAAACATGCACTTTTGCAAATCCGATATTTGTTACGAAATCAAGGGATTCCTTGAACTCTTCTTCAGTTTCACCGGGAAAACCAACCATTACATCGGTAGTTATACTGGAATTAGTAAAGTTACGACGGATTCTGTCAACAATCTCAGCGTACTCGGTGTTTGTATACCTGCGATTCATACGCCTGAGAGTTGCTGTGCAACCGCTCTGGAGCGAAAGATGAAACTGCGGACAGAACTTTTCACAAGCGGCAAGTCTGGAGATTGTTAATTCATCAAGAAGTTCGGGCTCAAGAGAACCGAGACGGATACGCATTATCTCCTCTTGCTGTGCAACACATTCTACGGCATCACTAAGTGTAAGACCTATGTCTGAGCCATACTTGGAAAGATTGATTCCAACGAGTACAACTTCTCTATAACCATTATGAGCAAGGATTGCAACCTCGTTTTTTAAATCTTCAAGAGATTTTGAACGAACTCTGCCACGAGCGTATGGAATGATACAATAAGAGCAGAATCTGTCACAACCGTCCTCAATCTTTACAAAAGCACGGGTTCTTTCGCTGAAGGTATCAACGGAGCAGGACTCAAAGGCTTCATTCTTTCTATCATGGTCGTTTATGTCGTAAATCTGTTTACCGTCAGAAATATACTGTCTTATATACTGAGGAATCTTTCCTCGGGTGGTATTTCCGATGACAATATCACACATATCAAAGTTTTCATATTTCCGCGGAAATGCCTGAGACATACAACCGCAAAGAAGAATGATGCTTGCAGGATTTTCCCTACGGAGTTTCCTGAGAAGTTTTCTGCATTTAGAGTCACTGACAGCAGTAACAGAGCAGGAATTCACAATGAAAACACTTGCAATGCTGTCGTTATCTGTGTATTCGTGACCATCAGCACACATTATTTGTCTGATATATTCGGATTCATATTGATTGACTTTACAACCGAATGAGTAAATTTTGAAATACATAGTATCCTCCATAAGGAGAGTTTATTCATCAGAAGTCACCGAACAGTGATATCTGTGAGCTTTCGGGCAAACCGTCAAGTGAGCCGATTTCTCTGAGTGAATCGATTACAGATTTTGATACCTTTGTTTTCTGCTGTAATTCTTCTACAGAGAAATATTCTCCCTGCTTTCCACACTCTGAAAGTGAAATAGCTGCGGCTTCACCGATACCTGAAATTGACATAAAAGGAAGTCTGAGTTTACCATCTTCTATACAGAACTTCTTTGCATCTGATTTATAAATATCGATAGGCAGAAGTTCAACTCCTCGGGCAAGCATTTCGTTGATAATCTGAAGAGTTGCATACTCGGTTTTTTCTTTGGCAGTTGCTTCGAAACCTTTCTGAGTAATTATATTCATCTTATTGACTACTGCTTGTTTGCCCTTGAGAGCGGTTACACCGTCGAAATCTTCACCACGGACTGTGAAGTATGCAGCGTAATATACAAGTGGTTTATGGACTTTATACCAGCCAAGACGAAGAGCTGCAATCATATAAGCAGCTGCGTGTGCCTTGGGGAACATATATTTGATTTTCATACAGGAATCAATATACCACTGAGGAACATTGTGGTCTTTCATAGCCTGTATGTGTTCTTCTGTGAGAAGTTTAGTGGCTTTACCCTTACGGACAATCTCCATAATCTTAAAGGACATAAGAGGGTCAAGACCTTTATGCATAAGATAGGTCATAATTGAGTCTCGTGTACCGATAACTTCAGAAATTGTACATACTCCGTCTTTGATAAGTTCGGCTGCATTACCAATCCAAACATCTGTACCGTGAGAAAGACCTGAAATCTGAAGAAGGTCAGTGAAGGTCTTGGGCTGTGCATCAACAAGCATCTGCCTTACAAAAGGAGTACCAAGTTCAGGAAGTGAGAAGGTACCTGTAATGGAATCTATATCCTCGGGTGTGACTCCTAATGCTTCGGTAGATGTAAACAAGGACATAACCTGAGGGTCACTCATAGGAACATCCATAACAGGTATTCCTGAAAACTCTTCAAGATAATGATAGATTGTGGGCACATCGTGTCCGAGTTCGTCAAGTTTACAGATGTTGTCGTGAATGGAATGGAAATCGAAGTGGGTTGTGATGTTATCTGACTCTGTATCGTCAGCAGGATGCTGAACAGGACAGAAATCATAGACTTCCATACCTCGTGGCACAACAACCATACCGCCGGGGTGCTGACCGCTGGTACGTTTAACACCGGTAAAACCGGAAGCGAGACGTTCTTCTTCAGCTTTGCCCAGGTTATATCCCCTCTCCTGTTCGAACTTCTTAACAAAACCAAAAGCGGTTTTATCCTTCAGTGTGGAGATGGTACCTGCTTTGAACACGTTATCTTTACCGAAGAGTTCTTCAGTGTATCTGTGAGAACTGGACTGATACTCGCCGCTGAAGTTAAGGTCGATATCAGGCACTTTGTCACCCTTGAAGCCAAGGAAGGTTTCGAAGGGGATTTCGTGACCATCACGGTTCAGATCACGTCCGCAGACAGGACAGGTTTTAGGAGGCAGGTCGAAGCCTGAGCCTACACTGCCATCAGTGATGAACTCACTGTATTTACAATCAGGACAGATATAGTGAGGCGCAAGAGGATTAACCTCAGAAATACCTGAGATAGTAGCAACAAAGGAAGAGCCTACACTGCCTCGTGAACCAACAAGGAAGCCGTGGGCTTCTGAGTTGGAAACCAGTTTCTGTGCTGTCATATAAAGAACTGAGTAACCGTATGTTGTAATAGCAGAAAGTTCCTTATCGAGTCTGGCTTTAACAATATCAGGCAGAGGATCGCCATAGAGTTCTTTCGCTCTTGTCCATACGATATCCATAAGTTGTTCTTCTGCACCGTCAATGAAGGGTGGGAAGTTACCCTGAGGAACAGGTCTTATCTTTTCTACGGTTTCTGAAATCAGGTTGGTGTTCTCAACAACAATCTCATAGGCTTTATCTTCTCCAAGATAAGCAAATTCCTCAAGCATTTCTGCAGTTGTGCGGAAATAAAGAGGTGCCTGATTATCTACATCGGAATAACCCTGACCTGCCTGCATGATTTTTCTGTATTCAGCATCATGAGGGTCAAGAAAATGTACGTCACAGGTGGCAACAACAGGGATTGACATCTTCTCACCCAGTGCTACAATTTTTCTGTTTATATCTCTTATCTCCTCGACATTTTTGACCATACCTTTATTTATCATAAAGGTGTCATTTCCTTCGGGCTGGATTTCAAGGTAGTCATAATATGATGCAATATCACAAAGCTCGTGCTCGGGTTTACCTTCAAAGACTGCTCTGAAAAGTTCACCTGCTTCACAGGCTGAGCCGATGATGAGACCTTCTCTGTGTTTATCAAGAACACTTCTGAGAATTCTTGGACGCTTATAGAAGGTTTCAAGGTGAGAATAAGAAATAAGCTTATATAGATTCTTAAGACCTACAGAATTTCTTACAAGAATAATCTGATGATATGAAGGCAGGTCTTTATATTTTCCACCATAGATACCTGTGTTGATATCTGCAGTTGAAGAAATATTATAGTCAGTTTTAAGTCTGTCTAAAAGCTGAATAAAAATCTGAGCAAGTATATTTGCATCGTCACAGGCTCTGTGATGATTGAATTCGGGTAATCTGAGATACTTTGCTACTGTGTCAAGTTTGCAATTTTCAATACCTGTAAGCAAAACTCTGGAAAGTGCAAGAGTATCAAGTGAAGTGAAGTTATAATTTATTCCAAGACGATCACAGGCACTTGAGATAAAGGATGTATCGAAAGATGCTTTGTGTGCTACAAGAATTCGGTCTCCGCAGAATTCAATGAATTTTCTGATGGCTTCTTCTTCATCAGGGGCGCCTTCAAGCATAGAATTATCAATGCCTGTAAGTTTTGTTATCCTCTCAGGAATCTGAACACCGCAATTCACAAAAGTATTGAAGGTATCTGCGATTTTGCCGTTTTTCACAAGCACAGCACCGATTTCTGTGATTCTGTCTGAACTTGGAGACAGACCTGTGGTTTCAAGGTCAAAGCATATGAATTCACCTGTGAAAGGCTCATCTTTACTTCCCTTTACAACATTCACAACATCGTTTACAAAATAAGCCTCTGTGCCATAGATAACTTTGATATCCTTACCGTCTGAGGCATTCATTGCATCAGGGAAAGCCTGAGCAATACCATGGTCAGTGATAGCGATTGCAGGGTGTCCCCACTGCATTGCACGTTTGATAAGGTCACCTGCAGGAGTAAGTGCATCAAGAGAAGACATATTAGTATGCAGATGAAGTTCTACACGTTTTTTTGGAGCGTTATCAATGACGTTGAACTTTTCTGCTGTCATTATGGATTTACAATTAATTACATAGGCTCTGATGAAGGGGTCGTATTCATAGTCACCTTTGGCGACGATAGTCTTACCTTTTGATAATGCTTCAAGGGGCTTACACTCAGCAATAGGAGCAAAGACCTTGAGCATAACTGAGCCGGTGTAATCGGTTATATAAATAGAGATAATATTCTTATCTCCTGACTTTGTAACCTTGGTTTCCATATTGAATATGTCACCCCAGACAGTAACCTTGCCTGAGTCCATGGAAAGTGTGTTTATAGGTACAGTTTTACCTTTGATAATTCTTCCCCACAAGGGTCTTGATGAGCCCGGGTAAATTGCAGGATAAAGGAACTTGTCCTTTCTGACCTCTATGGTCTGTGAAGGAGCGTTTTCATCACGGGGTACAACATCAGCCTCAGTTTGTGCAATAAGCTCCTTACGTCTGAGAGTTTCTTCATAATGCTTGATGTTTTCTATGTAAGCATCGTCCTCAGAACTGATACTGATTACACCTGAATATCCTATAGTGAAATTAAGACCGAATTCTTCACGGATAATCTTTCCCAGTTCAGAAAAGAAACCAAGGGATTTGAGAACTTCTACGCCGCCATGACGGAGAACAACCTCAAGGGTTTCATCGTCAAGTTCTACAGTGCTGTCAGATACAACACCGTTAAGAGAAGGTATTCTGCGTCTGAGCTCAAGAAGAACATCAGGATAGTAATCAGGGGTAAAATCTACGTTTGTATACACAGGTTTTATAGTAACGTGGTCAAGATTCAAAGAAGAATCTTTAAGAATTGTTTCTGTTTCAAATAAAAGTTCTCTGTCTATAAGTTCACCAAAGCGTA
The DNA here is from genome assembly GCA_045540595.1 of Ruminococcus sp. GTDB lineage: Bacteria > Bacillota > Clostridia > Oscillospirales > Acutalibacteraceae > Ruminococcoides. Next base: position 5,554 of record JAZQHL010000116.1, on the reverse strand, counting down.
CAGTAATAATAACTGTACGCTTATTTTTATCTATATTTACTTTTTCAACTATACCTGAAGAAACCTCGGCTTTGAAAGCCTGGTTTTCTGTCAGAAACTTATTAAAAATATCTCCGAAATTATTCATTCAATCCTCTTCGTTCATAATAATTTATAGTTTCTCAATCTCTTTCATAAGTGCATCAACAATTTCCTCTTCGGGAACTTTATAAAGTATCTCTCCTTTTGAGAAGATAAGACCGCAACCGTCACCGCCTGCAACACCGATATCTGCCTCACGTGCTTCACCAGGGCCATTTACAGCACAACCCATAATAGCAACTGTGATATCTTTGTTTACATTGGAAAGTTTTGACTGTACATTATTTGCAAGACCGATAAGGTCGATTTTTGTACGTCCACAGGTAGGACAGGAAACAAAACGCACTCCCCCTGTGCGAAGCCCGATTGACTTCAAAAGTTCTTTTCCTGCGATAACTTCACGAACAGGGTCAGCGGTGAGAGAAATACGGATAGTATCACCTATTCCGTGCAGAAGAAGTGAGCCAACACCTGCAGCTGATTTGATGATACCGCTGTATTCTGTGCCTGCTTCAGTAACACCCACGTGCAAAGGGTATCCGCATCTTTGTGATGCTAATTCGTAGGCTTTGACAGTAGTAGGTACAGAGGAAGATTTCATTGATAATACAATATCCGTGAAATCGAATTTTTCAAGCAAAGATGCGTGATACAAAGCGCTGTCACACAAAGCTTCTGCTGTGGGATGACCATACTTTGCAAGAATGGATTTTTCGAGTGAGCCTGAATTCACGCCGATTCTGATGGGTACACCGTGAGTACGGCAAGCATCAGCAACGGCTTTTACTCTGTCATCAGAGCCAATGTTACCGGGATTGATTCTGATTTTGTCAACACCTGCAGCAACACACTCCAGAGCTAATTTATAGTCAAAATGAATATCTGCAACAATGGGCACAGATACTGCTTCTTTGAGAGCAGGAATCAGGGCTACAGCTTCTTTGTCGGGCACTGCAGCACGAATAATATCACAACCTGCCTCTGCCAGACGTTTTGCCTGCTCAACACTGGCGTTTATATCGTGGGCAGGAGTATTGAGCATAGACTGTACACTGACAGGTGCTCCTGCACCAATTTCTACATTACCTGCTTTGACTCTGATTTCAGACATAACTACCTCACACAAATAACATCCATATATCCTTGATGGATACAATCAGAATAAATATCAAGAGAATTCCTAAACCTACTGCATTGATTACGGCTTCAGCTTTTCTGGGAACAGGTTTTCTGAATATACCTTCAATAAGAAGGAAAAGGAATCTGCCGCCATCGAGGGCCGGGAAAGGAAGCATATTGACAACACCAAGATTTACGGTGATTATCATCATTACATAAACAATATTCAGCACTGCATCGCCAAAGCCTGTTTTAAGACCTTGCTGTGCAACCTCGACGGTTGCTGATGCTGCACCGATAGGACCAGAAACATCAGAGAAACCGAACTGTCCCTGAACAAGGCCGACCAGCGAATCTATGACCATTCTTACTACTGATACAGTCTGGGTACCTGTTTCTGACATAAGTGTCAGAAAGTTGCTTTCTTTTGGCACAGTGTAAAAATCTATAGCCATTTTAGGTGTAGGGTCATCGGCTGTGGTATAAGTCATAAAATCAACATTTTCTAAATTGAGTTTCTGACCGTTACGCTCAACAACCATATTGGTGCGGAATCGAGGTCTTGATTCCTTGATTTCAATTTCTGGTATTACAGCCTCTGTCTCGGGAAAATATGCATACAGAACTTTACAGCCTTCTTCAAGGGCTTTCAGCGCTTCTTCTTTTGTGGTTGCCTTATTAACACGAGCTGTAGCAGTACAAAGGTCATTATAAATGGATTTATAGTCATCTTCTGAGAAAGATTCGAAATTACCTGCATTATACTGAGAATAATAGATATCAGCAAGAGCGTTGGCACAATCCTGTTTATAAATCTGCAGGCTGTCACCGTCTACATCCTGCACCTTAAGCGTTGCAAGTGAATAGGACAAATCCATTGAATTATTGATTTTGTATCCGTCAACAGAAATAATCTTATCCCCTGCTTCGAGTCCGCAGTTTGCACTGTATGCTTTGGGACTGAAGGAATCAATAGTAGTGGTAGAAAAATACTCATTGGGCAACAGAAGCACCATCATAAGTATAAGACCAAGAATAATATTCATAACAGCGCCTGCTGCCACAATAATCATTCTTTTAAAAATCTTAATATTATTGAAGGCACGGGGGTTGTCGCTGTCTTCATCTTCACCTTCCATGGCACAATAACCACCAATAGGAAGTAGCCTTAACGAATATGTGGTCTCACCCTTTGTGAAGGAGATAAGTTTGGGTCCCATTCCGAGAGCAAACTCGTTAACCTTTACACCAGAAAGTTTTGCAGTGATAAAGTGACCGCCTTCATGAAAAAGAATAATAAGTTCAAAAAGCAGGACACCTATAAGAATCAGACCTGCAGTAACAAGAATATTGACAAGAATTGTCAAAGGAAATCATCTCCAATTAATTAAAGAACAGACTGCTTAACATATTCTCTTGCAGCTTTATCAGCCTCAAGAACGTCGGAAAGCGTTGTGATAGGTACAGACTTGACATTTGATACAGCACCTGTGACAAGTTCTCCGATTTTAAGGAAAGGAATCTTTCCTTGTCTGAAAAACAGATTTGCGGCTTCATTTGCTCCGTTTGCAATAGCAGGAGCAGTGCCTCCTATAGAAAGAGCGGTCTTACAAGCTGTAAGGCACTCAAAAGTTTCATAATCGGGTTTATCAAAAGTCAGTGTTCCGACTTTTGTAAGATCAAGTTCTCCTGCAGGAGAAGTGACTCTCTCAGGATATGTGAGAGCGTACTGGATAGGAATACGCATATCAGGTACACCTAACTGAGCAAGAACAGAATTATCAGTGAATTCAATAAGAGAGTGAATGATACTTTGACGATGCACTACTACGTCGATATTATCTGCAGTTACATCAAAAAGCCATCGAGCTTCGATTATTTCAAGACCTTTGTTCATCATACTTGCGGAGTCAACTGTGATTTTTGCACCCATACTCCAGTTAGGATGAGCAAGAGCCTGCTCCACGGTAACATCTTTAAGTTCTTCTTTGGATCTGCCAAAGAAAGGTCCGCCTGATGCTGTGAGGATAAGTTTCTTCAGAAATTTGCTATCGGGACAAGCCTGAAGGCACTGGAAAATAGCACTGTGTTCACTATCAACAGGAAGCAATGCAACACCCGCTTCCTTGACAGTATTCATTACCAGTTCCCCGCCGGCAACAAGAGTTTCCTTATTTGCAAGAGCTATATCTTTCCCTGCTTTGCAAGCAGCGAGAGTGGGCTCAAGACCAACCATACCAACAAGAGAGTTCAGAACAACATCTGCACCCTCCAGAGAGGCGGCTTCAATCAGACCTTCCATACCACTGAGTACTCTGGTATCCGTGTCTGCAAGGGATATTTTAAGTTTCTGTGCAGCGGATTCATCGTACATTACTGCAAGAGCAGGTCTGAATTTTCGTACCTGCTCTTCCATTAACTTTACATTACTATGTGCTGTGAGGGCACATATTTTCATATTATACTTTTCTGCAACATCAAGAGTCTGGGTACCGATTGAGCCTGTGGACCCGAGAACTACCATTGATTTTGTCATGTCATCACTACCTTATTATATCCATTATGCGGTGCAATTTATTACATTTACAATGAGACCCCAGGTTTCAGAAATAAAAAAAACAAAAGGCGCACAGAAGATAACAGAGTCGAATCTGTCAAGAAGTCCACCATGACCGGGCATAATGGAGCCATAATCTTTGATACCGCATTCACGCTTAATAACTGAGAAAATCAGGTCACCAAGAATAGAAGCTACTGCACAATAAACTCCTATCACAAGAAGTGCAGGATAATTGAATTGAACATTACGGTAAACTATAAACTGGAAAACAAGGCCAGCAAGCATTGAACCTGCAACTGAGCCGATAATACCGCCTATTGCACCTTCAACAGTCTTGTTAGGACTTATTTTAGGGCAGAGCTTGTGTTTGCCCATAAAACTGCCTACAAAGTATGCTGTGCTGTCTGCCAGCCAGGGACTGACTACAGCCATAACGAGGTAAAAACTGTGCCAACCGCCACTGCAACACATAAGACGTGATACTGAAGCCATAGCAAGGGATATTACAGTTACACCTGCAAAACCAAAAGTAATGTCATTAATGCTGACTTTTTCTCTGAGGAAAATCATAAAGAGAAAAGTAACGAACGAATATACATAAAGGGGTAAATACCACAGTGAAGTACAAGCAACAAGAGGCATTGCAAGAGAGAAAAGCACTGTGAGTATTGCAACAGGGGGATTCTTCTGAAGCTTCCTGGCTGTAAGGAACTCCATACAGATTATCATATTAATAATTGAAACAGCAATTGCAAGTAAAATAGGAAGCATCTCACCGAATATCATAAGCAAGACTGCTATAATAATACCGACAATTGCGGTAATAATTCGAGTTTTCATACAGAACCCCCTGTAATAATCAGAAAATATCAGACTCCACCAAATCTTCGGTTACGCTTTGAAAATTCAACCAAAGCCGAATCAAGATCATCTGTAGTGAAGTCAGGCCAGAGTTTATCAAGAATAATAAACTCTGTATACGCCGCCTGCCAGAGCATAAAATTAGAGATTCTGTATTCTCCGCTGGGACGTATGATAAGGTCAGGGTCAGGCTGACCTGATGTGTAAAGATTCTGAGATATCAGATCAGAGTCGATTTCATCAATTGATATCTTACCATTCTTAACGTCTGCTGCAATGTTTTTTACAGCCATTACAATTTCATCACGACTGCCATAGTTCATTGCAATATTGAGCACCATTCCTGTACGGTCTGCAGACTCACGCTGAGTTCTCTCGATAAGTTCCTGTAATTCGGGAGAAAACGCTGTAGTATCGCCGATAAAACGCACAACAATGCTGTCGTCTTTAAAATCACTCAAAGCTTCCTCGAGATACTGCTTGAAAAGTTTCATAAGAGCAGAAACTTCCTCTTGGGGTCGCTTCCAATTTTCAGTAGAAAAAGCATAAACTGTAAGGTAACGGATTCCGATGTCACTGCAGTAACGTGTGATTGTACGGAAATTCTGTGCACCTGCAGTATGACCGGCACTTCTGGGCAAACCGCGTTTTTTTGCCCATCTGCCGTTACCGTCCATAATTATGCCGATATGTTCAGGAAGGACGATGTTCTCGTCCTTCCCTGTTTTGTTATTACGCCGAGAAAAGATAAACGACATAATAATCAGATCTCCATAATTTCTTTCTGCTTCTTCTGGCAGATTTCATCAGCAAGTTTAGTGAACTTATCTGTAAGCTTCTGGATTTTTTCCTGACCAACTTCAAGGTCGTCTTCTGTAATCTCAGAATCCTTCTTCATCTTCTTGAGCTTATCGATTGCATCTCTGCGCTCAT
>JAZQHL010000115.1:0-7141 GCA_045540595.1 Ruminococcus sp. | reverse complement strand
GGCTTACGTGCTTGAAGGAAGTAGCTGCTACCATACCTGTAGCTTCTTTGATTTCCTTTACAAGCTGCCAGGAGTTGAACGCATCAAGGAAGTTGATGTAGCCGGGTCTGCCACTAAGAATCTCAATGGGCAGCTCTGTGCCGTCATTCATATAAATTTTTGAAGGCTTCTGATTGGGATTACAACCATATTTAAGTTCAAATTCTTTCATTTTTCTATCTCCTTATCATGCGTTCTTGTTAATCATTCTGTTCTCTACGTCCCCTGTTTCAAGGTCTACAAAACGAACATAGAGAGAAATCTTGTTCTGCTCATTAAGAGTGCTCCAGATAGCCTGTGTGAACTCATCAATATCAGAAGGAATAAATACGCGCTCGGGCTCACCCTGGAATGTAGGAATGGGGTTGCCGTCACATACATAAGTGTGGATAAAGTGACCAAGACCTGCAATAGACTTGTAAGCGTAGTTGAAGCGGTTGCATGCAGTACCCTGTGCATCTGCACTCTTGAGAATGTTCATCTTGTAAGTAAAGTCATTCTCATCGAATGTAATCATACCGCTGATTCGGGGTGTGAAGTTGGGAGCATCAGGCTCAAACTCACGCTGTGTAAGAGCATCTTCAAAACTCATACCTGCCTTGAGACCGTCATAAACTGTGTCGGTCTGGTCACCGTTTGTAACAATCAGGTTGTTCTCGTATACTCTGATGGGAGAGTAGATAATCAGAGAAGGATCCTCTACCTTGGAAGCATCGAAGGGGTGAATGATAACCTCTTCACCGTTTTCAATGAAAACTCTGTTACGGCTGTTTTCACTTCTGCCCATAATGAAGTAAGCAGTTACAGCCTTTTTACCGTCCTCGGACTTACCGATGATAATACCTCTGCCGGGGTATGTGTTACTGCTCAGCAGGTCTTTGATACAATTAATCTTGTAGATATCCATAGATATATCTCCTTCTCTGTTCTATGAAAATTTAGATTTCACCTTTTAAGATTTTCTCGCATACAAGCTGGGTGGAGGCAGGCAGAATCTTCCACTCTGCATTCTCCAGAATTCTTGCACTGAGAGTTTCGGGGGTGTCCCCTTCCATTACCTCTACGGCCTTCTGCATAATGATTTCTCCGCCGTCGGGGATTTCGTTTACAAAATGAACTGTTGCACCCGACACCTTGACACCCTTCTCAAGTGCCGCTCTATGAACTCTCAGTCCGTAGAAGCCTTCACCGCAAAAGGAAGGAATCAGTGAGGGGTGAACATTGATGATTCTTTTTGCATATTTATCTGTGAAGTCCTTGGAAAGAATACACATAAAGCCTGCAAGTACAATCAGGTCAATCTTGTTTTCCTCCAGAGTCTCCACAATTTTCTTTTCAAAATCGGCGCCGAATTCAGCCTTTGTAACTGCAACTGCCTTTATGCCTGCATTCTTTGCACGAGTGAGTGAATAAGCATCGGCTTTGTTTGAAAGCACAAGCACAATCTCACCAGAGGTTATACCCCCGCTTTTCTGTGAATCTATAAGTGCCTGAAGATTAGTGCCGCCGCCTGAAACCAGTACAGCAATACGCACCTTTTTATCGTTTAGCATAAGATAACACCCTCAGAAGACTCAACGATTTCACCCAGAATATAGGCGTCCTCGCCCTGAGCCTTAAGAACTTCAACTGCCTTCTGTGCTTCTTCACTGCTTACAACAATGCTCATACCAACGCCCATATTGAAGGTGTTGTACATATCTCTCTCAGGAATATTGCCAACCTTCTGAAGAAGATTGAAAATAGGAAGAACCTGAACATCGTCTTTCTTGATTTTTGCAGAGAAGCCCTCAGGAAGTGAACGGGGAATGTTCTCGTAGAAGCCGCCGCCTGTGATATGAGATATAGCCTTTACTTCTACTTCCTGCATCAGTGCCAGCACGGGCTTTACATAGATTCTTGTGGGAGTGAGCAGTGTCTCACCAAGGGACTTGCCTCCCAGCTCATCGTAAGTCTTGTGAAGGTCTGCATTGTCTACATCAAATACTTTTCTTACAAGTGAGAAGCCATTTGAGTGAACACCGCTTGACCTGAGAGCAATGATAACGTCTCCTGCCTTTACAGTGCTGTTGTCAATCATTTTCTTCTTGTCAACAATACCTACTGCAAAGCCTGCCAGGTCGTAATCCTCCAAAGGCATAAGACCGGGGTGCTCTGCGGTTTCACCACCGATAAGAGCAGCACCTGACTGAACACAACCTTCTGCTACACCGCCAACGATGGTTGCAATTTTTTCGGGGTAGTTCTTGCCGCAAGCAATATAGTCAAGGAAGAAGAGAGGTTTTGCACCGCAGCAGATGATGTCGTTCACACACATTGCAACTGCGTCGATACCGATGGTGTCGTGCTTATCCATAAGAATAGCAAGTTTAACCTTTGTACCGCAACCGTCTGTACCGGAAACCAGTACGGGCTCTTCCATGCCTGTGGGAAGACCGAAGCAACCGCCGAAGCCGCCTACATCATCAAGACAACCCTCGTTGCGGGTACGCTTGATATGCGCCTTCATAAGTTCCACAGCCTTGTAGCCTGCGGTGATATCAACACCTGCAGCTGCATAACTTTCAGATCTTGAATTACTCATACTATTTATTCCTTTCCGTTCCAACAATATGTGCAGACACAGTCTGCAGGCAGGCCGATGGCCTCAATCATTCCGTCAAGCGACTGGAACTCCAGTGATTTGAATCCAAGCTTTTCACAAATGAGGCGACGCATATTTCTGCCTCTTTCTGTGGTAGCGCTTGCATATTCCTCCAGATGTTCAAAGCCTTCCTCGCCCTCAAGCTCCATAATAATCTTACGGGAGAGCAAATCCATCTCTGATGTACTGGAAGAGAAGTTAAGATACTTACAACCGTACATAATGGGAGGACAGGCTGAACGCATGTGAACCTCCTTTGCACCATTGTCATAAAGGAAATCAACGGTGCCCTGAAGCTGTGTTCCGCGGACAATACTGTCATCTACAAAGAGAAGCTTCTTGTCCTTGATAAGTTCCTCAACAGGGATAAGTTTCATTTTTGCCACACGGTTTCTTACATTCTGGTTCTTGGGCATAAAACTTCTGGGCCATGTGGGAGTATATTTGATAAAAGGACGTGCAAAAGGTTTATCGCTGAAGTTAGCATAGCCGATTGCATGAGGAATACCTGAATCGGGAACACCGCAGATAAAATCCACGTCCTCGTAAGTACCATTTTTCATTTCGTCACGAGCCATAATCTCGCCGTTCTTGTTACGCATTACCTCAACATTCACACCCTCGTAGGTGGAGTTGGGATATCCGTAATAAGTCCACAGGAAGGAGCAGATTTTCATCTGCTTGTTGGGCTGTCTGAGCACCTCTTCTTTTTCAGCGGTGAGTTTTACAATCTCTCCCGGGCCAAGTTCTCTGACAGTTGTATATCCCAGTTTCTTGAAAGCAAAGGACTCAAAGCTTACACAGTGGCCCTCGTCATCTTTGCCGATAACCACAGGTGTACGTCCCATACTGTCTCTTGCTACAATAAGTTCCTCCTGCTCTGTCATAATAAGAATTGACAGGGAGCCTCTTATCTTGCTCTGAGCATAAGCAATGCCTTCAACAAAATCCTTCTTCTGGTCAATGAGGGTTGCCACAAGTTCTGTAGCGTTTACCTTGCCGCCGCCCATTGCACCGAAGTGCACCTTGCCTGTATTAAGGAGTTCCTGTGAAAGTTCCGCCTGATTATTGATAACACCCACAATGCTGATGGCGTAGATGCCGTTGTGAGAGTATATAAGCAGGGGCTGAGGACCTGTATCACTGATACAGCCAATACAAACTCTGCCTTTTGTTTTATCCAGATCGTTTTCAAATTTAGTTCTGAAAGGTGTGTTCTCAATGTTGTGAATATGACGCTGAAAACCGTCTTTCTCACAGTAGCTTGCAATACCAGCTCTGGAGGTTCCCAGATGAGAATGGTAATCCACGCCGAAGAACACATCCAACACGCAGTCTCTCTTAGAAACCGCACCGAAAAATCCGCCCATAAAGAGCACCTCCGAGATTACGCATTTGATATGTAAAGTCCGACGGCTCCCTTCAAAAAAAGGGAGCCTGACGTATTAAGTTAGAATTATTCGAAGAACAGACGGGAAAGTGTCATAGGATCAACATACTCGCCGTTCTTGTAAACTCTCATATTACCTGATGCAATCTCATCGATAAGGAATACCTCATCGCCAACATAACCGAACTCAAACTTGATGTCGTAAAGATTCATACCTCTCTTTTTCATCTCGTCATCAACGATATCGGTAATCTTCTGTGTCATTTCCTTAACAGCTTTGTACTGTGCAGCGTTCATAACACCCAGCACCTCAAGACCGTCAGCAGTAACCAGAGGATCGCCCTTCTCGTCATTCTTGAAGGTCATCTCAACGTAGTTGGGAAGGTCTGCACCCTCTTCAATGTAGTCGCTGTAACGGCGGAGGAAAGAACCTACTGCCTTCTTGCGGCAGATAACCTCAAGTCCTTTGCCGAAGGGCTTTGCAGGAAGAACTTCCATTGTAACTGCATCCATATCAGCAGATACGTAGTGAGTCTTGATGCCTGCAGCCTTACAAAGTTCAAAGAAATATACGGACATCTCAAGGTTAACCTTGCCAACGCCGTCGATTGTGAGGCCTACTGAATTCTCACCGGGATCAAAAACACCGTCTTTGCCTGTGCAGTCGTCCTTGAACTTAAGTTCATAGTTACCATTCTCAAGTGCAAATACGTCTTTGGTCTTACCTCTGTAAACAAGTTCTTTCATAATAAAAATCTCCTTAAATTGAAATTGAATTGGTTGGTTGATTTATCTGATATATCAAAGACCGAACTCACTGCGGATTGCACGGTCTTTTTCAAGTACTTTCTGTGTTGCCTTTGCTCTGTACTCGTCGTACTTGATTCTAAGTTCATCGTCACTGATTGCAAGCATCTGAACAGACAACAAGGCGGCGTTGGCAGCTCCGTCAATGGCAACTGTAGCCACAGGCATACCTGTAGGCATCTGAACAGTTGAGAGCAGTGCATCAACACCGTCGAGATACTTTGATTTAACAGGAATTCCGATAATAGGAAGAGAACAGTTTGCTGCGAAAGCACCTGCAAGATGCGCTGCCATACCTGCTGCGCAGATGATAACACCGAAACCTGACTCGCGCGCAGAACGTGCAAACTCTGCTGCCTCCACGGGAGTTCTGTGGGCAGAGAGAACCCTGACCTCAAAAGGCACGCCGAACTCCGAAAGAATGTCGGTTGCTTTTTTTACAACGGGAAGGTCACTGTCGCTACCCATTACAACTGCAACTTTTTTCATATAAATACCTCCATTTACTAAAAAAGTAAATAAAAAACAGAACTGGACAGACCTGTAGTAATGCTACAGATCTGCCCAGGCGGTCGACATTAAACAGGATTTCTGCTCCCACGTGGTACTCCACAAATCCGCCAGTTACAGAAATCATTACAACATCGTAATTATATCATCAAAACCCCTTATAAGTCAACAAATCCTACCATTTGTTTATGTAGATTATTTACAGACGTATCCCCCTATGTTTTGGTTAATTTAACAAGTACACCCCGACTAAATAATAGGTCGGGGTAATACATATCAATTTATTATCCGAACTGTGTGTAATCAGCAGAAGATGCAGGACGGGATAATCTGCGTTCATATACTTTTGTAGCAATGCTGAGTCCGCATACTACAAAAATAAGCGCCATAGCAAAGGACGCCATAACAGAATACATGGAGTAGCCTTTCACAAGTGCTGCATAAGCGGCAAGTACCTGTGCACCGTATTTCCCCATAAGTATGGACTGAACATTGGAAACAAGCCACTCAACAGGAGGAATCACGCAGGAGATAAATACTGCAATAGCAATCTCTGCCCAGTAGCCGATTCTTCTGCCTGCAACCGCCCACAGGAGCACTCCTGCCAGAAGCACAGCAAAAAACTTTATGAATATGCTTACAGGAAAGAAAAACATACCTTCAGCACTGATGTTTCCAAAAAAATCAATCATACGCTTCTGATTGAACAATACAACAAAGAAACTGATAAAACTCAGACCGGATATGCCTGCACAGACAGCAGAAAGAATTCTTGTAACTTTTACCATACCCTACGCCCTTTACCTTCTGTATACCAGATGAGAAAGCAGTACACTCAGACCCAGGACTGCAATTTCAACAACTGCAAAGATTGCCACGCTCTGAGGAGTCTGACCTGCAAAGTTTGTAGCAATCAGGGGATATACATACACCCAGATTACTGCCAGACAGTTCACAACTGCAACAATCGCCTTGCCTGCACGGACTCTGCCGAGACGGCTGAGAAAACCTGCCAGCAGTGCATTTACAAGTATCAGCACATTCACTGCCACAAACCCTTCGAGTTCTCCTGACATAAGTTCTGTAACCTTACCGCTTATCATCAGAAAAGCAAAACCTATTTCAAGGGCAATAAGAAGAAGCAGGCACACAGTACGCTTGAGATTTCTGAAGAATCTTCTCACACCCGAGAAAAGTCCCATAATTCCGAAAATTGCTGCACCTGTTGCCATCTCACGGGCAGATGTATCTACAGGCTCCGACTTGCGGTTTGCTCTTTCTCTTGCAAGTTCCTCCTGTCTCTGCTCTGTCAGAGATTTCTTACGCTCTGGCTCAGCAGGAGTTTCCTCCTTTATCTGAGTTTCCTTTTCTGTATGTACTTCTTCTGCAAGTCCCAGTTCTTTCTCTGTGAAGGTAGTATCACAGAACTCGCAGTATCTTTTTTCAAGGTTTATAAGACCTCCGCAATTAGGACAGTTCATAAGTTTTCCTCCCCTTTTTTATAAATCAAATTATATCATAATCAATATATTTTTTCAATGATATATCACCCGTTCCGACAGAAACGGATATCATCAAAAAATCCGTCGATAAAAACCGACGGATTCTTCTGCGAAAGAGTAACCAAACGGAGCAAAATCAAGGTAAAAGTAAGCAAAAGTACACCTAAAGCAATAGTTTTGCTACTTGAAAAGGGTGTATTATACTCTCCTCAAAAAGTCATCTGCTTCTTTTCTGCTCTTGAAAATTAT
>JAZQHL010000114.1:0-28235 GCA_045540595.1 Ruminococcus sp. | reverse complement strand
GTAGCATTCTTTAAGCATAAGCGCGCAAACACGGCAATCGTCAAGCGCGGTGTGAAGCTCGTAAGAATCGGTTTCTATTCCCAACATTTCGGCTGCCGCTTCAAGCGAAATCTGATTTCGGCTTTCGTAGCCCTTTTGCATCAAATACCCTTGTACCAGCTTTTGCAGGTCAAGGTAGCCGCTCATAATAAATTTAGTGCCTGCTTTAAGTAGCTTATCCTCGTTTTCGATTATGGTATAAAGGTCGGAGTTGCTCCAGGTCATTGTAACCGCGGCATCTTTTGCAAAAGCATTATACCTTTCTACCGCCGTCTCAAAAGGAATACCTGCGCGCATTTTTTCCGAAGTAATGCCCGTAAGCTTGGCAAATCGGCTGGAAACCCTTTTAGTAAGAGCCGAGCAAACCGTTTCGCTAAAGGTGGCGATGGTGTTAAACTCACTGTCAAGCCGCACCGCGCCAATTTGCAATATCTGGTTTATGAAACGCTTTTCGGGTGGATAATAAACACTGTCCCACTCCAAATCCAATATCACGTATTCCATTACTTTTTCCTTGATTCTGCCTTCATTCTTTCTTCTTTGCCGAGTATGCGTTTTCTAAGTCTTATATTATTAGGAGTTATTTCAACAAGCTCGTCATTCCTTATAAATTCAAGCGACTGCTCAAGACTGAGCCTTGAATGCGGAACAAGCCTTAAAGCATCGTCAGAGCCGGAAGCACGTGTATTAGTGAGCTGTTTTTTCTTGCAAACATTGCAGACAATATCCTCACTTTTCGGGTTTTCACCTACAATCATACCCTCGTAAACTTCCACGCCTGCGCCGATAAAGAGCCTGCCTCTTTCCTGTGCCTGATAAAGTCCGTAGGCAACACTCTCACCTGATTCGTGAGCAATAAGAGAACCCTTGTGACGGGTTACGATTTCTCCCTTTAGAGGTTCATAGGAATCGAAAACGCTGTTCATAATACCGTTACCATTGGTATCGGTAAGAAATTCAGGACGATAGCCCATAAGACCTCTGGAGGGTATACGGAACTCAATGTGTGTCATATTACTGCCGCCGCGGGTACCCATATTGATAAGCTCGGCTTTTCTGGAGCCCAGCTTCTCCATAACAGGACCTACATAGTTTTCAGGTACCTCAATCATAAGATACTCCATAGGCTCACAGGTTACACCATCAATAACCTTTGTAATAACCTGGGGACGGGAAACCTGAAACTCATAACCCTGACGGCGCATAGTTTCTATAAGTATTGACAGATGAAGCTCTCCTCGTCCTGATACCTTGAAGGTATCTGTAGAGTCGGTTTCTTCAACTCGCAAAGCAACATTAGTTTCAATTTCACGGAAAAGACGGTCTCTCAAATTTCTTGAAGTTACAAATTTGCCCTCTCTGCCTGCAAAGGGACTGTTATTAACAATAAAGTTCATTGAAACAGTAGGCTCGTCAATCTTGATAAAAGGCAGAGGCTCTACATTGTCCACAGCACAGAGTGTTTCACCGATATTAATATCGCCAATTCCGCTGACACAGACTATATCGCCTACTGTAGCACTGTCGGTTTCTACTCTGTGAAGTCCCTGGAACTCATAAAGCTTTGCAACCTTTACCTTCTTCTCACTTCCGTCAGCACAGCAGAGTACAGCCTGCTGACCTGATTTAAGAGAACCGCGCTCAACTCTGCCGATTCCGATTCTGCCTACATATTCATCATAGTCAATATTGGAAAGAAGAAGCTGAAGTCCGCCTTCGGCATCACCCTTGGGAGCAGGAACCTCCTCAATGATTTTCTCAAAGAGAGGACGCATATCTGTTCCCTGCTCGTGGTAATCAAGCATAGCAAAGCCTTCACGGGCGGAAGCATAGACTACAGGGAACTCAAGCTGGTCATCATCAGCACCAAGCTCAATAAAAAGGTCAAGAACTTCGTCGATAACTTCTTCGGGACGGGCACCTGTACGGTCAATTTTATTGACTACTACAATTACCTTTTTCTTAAGTCCCAGAGCTTTTTTGAGAACAAACCTTGTCTGGGGCATACAGCCTTCAAAGGCATCAACGAGAAGCAAAACGCCGTCTACCATCATAAGAATTCGTTCTACCTCGCCGCCGAAATCTGCGTGGCCGGGAGTATCTACAATATTAATCTTAACATCATTGTGCATTACTGCTGTATTTTTTGAGAGAATTGTAATTCCTCTTTCGCGTTCAAGGTCATTTGAGTCCATAACTCTCTCTGCTACAACCTCATTGGAACGGAAAATTCCGCTCTGACGCAGAAGCTGGTCAACAAGTGTTGTCTTGCCATGGTCAACATGAGCAATGATAGCTACATTCCTGAGATTTTTATTTTCGCTCACAATATCAGTCCTTATTGAAAATTCTAATTAGTGATTATAACACAATACGACAAAAAATACTATAGTAATTTTATATGAAAATTATTCTATATAAGGATAGTATATTAGCTTTTGCTTACTTTATTTTTTCTTTACAAAGGACAATATTTGATATATAATATATTATGTATTTTTATAAATATGAAAAAGGAGGAATCCGTATGGGTTATACTATTGCGGAAAAAATCATTAAAGCTCATCTTGTGGAAGGCGAGATGATTAAGGGTACTGACATCGCTCTGAGAATTGACCAGACTCTGACTCAGGATGCAACAGGTACTATGGCATACCTTGAGTATGAGGCTATGGGTGTGCCCAGAGTAAAGACTGAGAGAAGTGTTGCTTACATAGACCACAACACTCTGCAGACAGGCTTTGAGAATGCTGACGACCACAGATTTATTCAGTCTGTATGTAAAAAGCACGGCATCTATTTTTCACGTCCCGGTAACGGTATCTGCCATCAGGTGCATCTGGAGAGATTCGGTATTCCCGGCAAGACACTCATCGGCTCTGACAGCCATACCCCCACAGGCGGCGGTATCGGTATGCTTGCTATCGGTGCAGGCGGTCTTGACGTAGCGGTTGCTATGGGCGGCGGTGCATACCACATCACAATGCCCGAAATGGTAAGAGTAAATCTTACAGGCAAACTCTCTCCCTGGGTATCCGCAAAGGATATTATTCTTGAGATACTCCGCATCCTTTCTGTTAAGGGCGGCGTAGGCAAGATTATCGAGTACGGCGGTGAAGGTGTAAAGACACTTTCTGTTCCTGAGCGTGCTACCATCACAAACATGGGTGCAGAGCTTGGTGCTACTACCTCTGTATTCCCCTCTGATGAAATTACAAAGACATTCCTTGAGGCTCAGGGCAGAGGCGAAGTATGGACAGAGCTTTCTGCTGATGAGGACGCAGTTTATGACAAGGTTATCGACATTGACCTGACATCTCTTGTTCCTATGGCTGCTTGTCCCCATAGCCCTGACAACATCAAGACTATTGAAGAAATCGGCAGCAAGAAGGTTGACCAGGTTTGCATCGGCTCCTGCACAAACTCCTCTTACCTTGACCTGATGAGAGTTGCGGCTATTCTCAAGGGCAAGACAGTTTGTCCTTCTGTTTCTCTTTCCATTGCTCCCGGCAGTAAGCAGGTATTCAATATGCTGGCAAAGAACGGTGCTCTGGCAGACCTGATTGCAGCAGGTGCAAGAATCCTTGAGTGTGCTTGCGGTCCCTGTATCGGTATGGGTCAATCCCCCAACTCTGCAGGTATTTCTCTGAGAACATTCAACAGAAACTTTGAGGGCAGAAGCGGTACTGCTGACGGTCAGATTTACCTTGTATCTCCTGAGACTGCTGCTGTATCTGCACTGACAGGTGTTTTCACAGACCCCAGAACTCTGGGTGATGCAGTGGAGATTGCACTTCCTGAGAAGTTCCTTGTTGATGACAATATGATTATCGAGCCCATTGAGGCTGAACTTATGGATACAGTTGAGGTTCTCAGAGGCCCCAACATCAAGCCCTTCCCCACAACCAAGCCCATGGAGGAAACTATTGAGGCTTCTGTTGCACTTAAGGTAGGCGACAATATCACAACCGACCACATTATGCCTGCAGGTGCTAAGATTCTTCCCCTGCGTTCAAACATTCCTGCAATCTCTGAGCACTGCTTCACAGTATGTGACAAGGAGTTCCCCGCTCGTGCAAAAGCACTGGGCTCTTCAATTATCGTAGGCGGTAACAACTACGGTCAGGGATCTTCCAGAGAGCACGCTGCTCTGGCACCTCTTTATCTGGGTGTTAAGGCTGTACTTGTTAAGTCTTTCGCAAGAATTCACAGAGCAAACCTTATCAATGCAGGTATTCTTCCCCTTGAGTTTGCCAACGAGGCTGACTACGATGCACTGGCTCTTGGCAACGAAATCGTTATGCCTGATGTAAGAAGCATTGTAGAAAACGGCGGCGACGTTATCATTGAAAACAAGACTACAGGCAAGACAATCACAGCAAAGTGTGACCTTACTGACAGAATGAAGGCTATTATCCTTGCAGGCGGTCTCTTAAACTACACAAAGGAGCAGAACAATGGCTAAGATTAAAATGACTACTCCGCTGGTTGAGATGGACGGAGATGAAATGACCAGAATTATCTGGGCTCTTATAAAAGAGGAGCTTATCCTCCCCTTTGTTGACCTGAACAGTGAATACTATGATTTGGGTCTTGAGAACAGAAATGCAACTGACGACCAGGTTACAGTTGACAGTGCTGAGGCAACAAAGAAGTACGGCGTTGCAGTTAAATGTGCTACCATCACTCCCAATGCTGCAAGAATGACTGAGTACGACCTCAAGCAGATGTGGAAGTCACCCAACGGCACAATCCGTGCTATCCTTGACGGCACAGTTTTCCGCGCTCCTATCCTTGTAAAGGGTGTTGTTCCCTTTATCCCCACCTGGACAAAACCCATCACCATTGCACGTCATGCTTATGGTGATGTATACAAAAACACTGAGATGAAGGCTCCTGCAGGCTCAAAGGCAGAACTTTGCGTAACCGATGCAGACGGCAACGAGACAAGAGCTACAATTATGGAGTTCAAAGGTGACGGTATTGTTCAGGGTATGCACAATACTGACAAGAGCATTGCTTCCTTTGCACGTTCCTGCTTCAACTTTGCACTTGATACAAAGCAGGATGTATGGTTCTCATCAAAAGATACAATCTCAAAGATTTACGACCACAATTTCAAGGATATCTTCCAGGATATCTATGACAATGAATACAAAGAAAAGTTCGAGGCAGCAGGCATCGAATACTTCTACACACTTATTGACGATGCAGTTGCACGTGTTATCCGTTCAAACGGCGGTTACATCTGGGCTTGCAAAAACTACGACGGCGACGTTATGAGTGATATGGTTGCTACTGCTTTCGGCTCACTGGCTATGATGACAAGCGTACTTGTTTCCCCCGACGGAGTCTACGAGTACGAGGCTGCTCACGGCACAGTACAGCGTCATTACTACAAGCACCTGAAGGGTGAAGAAACCTCTACAAACTCTGTTGCAACTATCTTTGCATGGAGCGGTGCTCTGCGTAAACGCGGTGAGCTTGACGGAAATCAGGAGCTTGTACACTTTGCAGATATGCTTGAGAAGGCTACTGTTGACACTATCGAAAGCGGTATCATGACAGGCGACCTTTATCTTATCTCTACTCTTGAGAATAAGAAGAAGGTTAACACTCAGGACTTCCTCAAGGAAATCGGTAAGAAACTTGCTACACTTATGGCTTGAGCCATTAATCTGAATTAACCTGGACGGAGGGTTATTATGAGCAAAATTGACGGTCAGATTTCTATGCCCGTTATCCGCAGACTTCCTAAATATTACAGATGCCTTTGTACTCTGGAGCAAAACGGTGTGGAGAAAATTTCTTCACGTGCTCTGGCAGAAGCTATGAATATCACTGCTTCTCAGGTAAGGCAGGACCTGAACTGTTTTGGCGGATTTGGTCAGCAGGGATACGGCTATATTACCAAAACCCTTCGCGAAGAAATTGCTAAACTGCTGGGTATCTGTGAACTGAAGAATACTGTTATCTATGGTATAGGTAATCTGGGCAGAGCTGTGCTTTTCCACTTTGATTTTGAGAAGTTCGGATTCAGACTCTGCGGACTCTTTGACACAGCTCCGCACCTTGTGGGTACAGAGCTTGCAGGCTTTACCATCAAAGACAACTGCGACATTGAGAGTTGTGTTAAGGAAAACAAGGTTACTACTGCCATACTCTGTATTCCCACTGTGAGTGCAGAAGAGGTTGTGAAAAAACTCTATGATGCAGGAATCAGAAATTACCTTAATTTCAGCCACTATGATATTAAAGCACACTACCCGGACTGTGTGGCAAATGATGTGCACCTGAGTGAGAGTCTGATGACACTGGGATATCTTATTACAAACAAAGAACCCGATACTCAGGAGTAAAGTGATAAAAAGAACCCGTATGTACTTTTTCGGTACATACGGGTTTATTTTTATGTTTATCTGATTAGTTGAAGGATTTCTTCAAGAGAATCGACTATCACTGCATCTGTAACAGAAAGTTCACGTCTTACCTGATGACCTTTTGTGTTGAGAATACAATCACAGCCGATAACCTTTGACATCTGCCAATCCGCAATGCAATCACCTATGCAGACTACATTTTCAGGTGAGATGTTATTATCCTGCAGATACTTCACTGCAAGGAAAGTTTTATCCGTGCAGTTGTAATCGTTCATAGCAAGAACATCTGTGAAATACTGATAAAGTTCAAGGTTTTTAAGCTGGGAAACGACCTTATCAATATGTGATGCGGAGACTATAAGTTGAGTTTTCTGAAGTTCTCTGAAGTACTCCAGCACCTTTACTGCGCCCTCCATTACAGGGTAAGGCTTAATATACTTTTCATAGCCTGATGCAAACTCACTGATTGCTTCTTCGGGGGTGATAGTGCCGGGTATAAACACCCGCTCGTAGAATTTCCATATAGGAATATCTACATTTCTGCTGTAATCATCAAGGGTGATTACAGGCTGATTGCGACGAATAAGCATATCATTGACAGCGCCAAGAGCCGCATAGACATCATCTATCAGTGTTCCGTTGAAATCCCAGATTATTGTTGTGTAGTTCTTCATTGAGTCTCCCATTCACAGAAACGATGAAAGTCCTGCTTCGTTCATAATTGCACGCATTCTATGTGCTTCATCAGGATCTGCAGAAGTTAAGTAATATTTCAGATTATCTGTATTGATGTTTTGCTTTTTAAAAACCCGACTGAACCAGAAAGCAACAATACAGAAAGGATAGAGTATCTTATGCTTTCGGATTACAGGATACAGGTCTGAAAGTTCTCTGCAGGAAGGGAAAATTTTTTTAATCACTGACCTTGCAGGAGTAGACTGCTTACCCGTTGCTTTTTCGTCTTTCAGTTTACTCTGAAGTAACGAGTCCTTTGAAACACCAAAGGTACAGGCGCAGAGAATAAAATCTGCAAGAAGGCTGTCGGTGACAGATGTTTCTCCGGAAAACCAATTCAAGGAAAGCAGACGGATTTTCTCTTCAAATTCTGCAAGTCCAAGTTTATTCAGTTCTTTTTCCAGATATTCTCTGTTGAGTTTTTCACCGTGTGCTTTATTGAATACATAGATATCCATAATCATACGCACCCCTGCCCCACCTGCCATCATATGCTTTGAAAGGTGTGAAAGGATATAGAGGTATAAATCTTCATCTGTGAGTCTGCCTATGAGAGAATCATCTGCATAGACAGCACGGGAAAGAATATCCGGAAAATAAGTGTGGCTTATGTCTGCGGTGTTTTCTGTTATTCCGTGAAGTTCATAATGAAACAAATCATCTTTTGTGAAATCCAGCTCCATTGCGGATTCATCTGAAAGGTAGCCGTATTCAGCAAAAACTTCCTTAACCAGTTGCTTTTTATTGCCATCAAAGACAATATCCACATCGGTCATACTGCGCATTGCAGGGACGGGATAATCGTTTTTCAGCACATAGCCTTTTACGGGAATCACACGGACTCCTCTCTCACTGAGGGCTTTCAGAAGTTTATCTGTTTCAACTGAAAGGTTGATATCGGAAACTACCGATAGTCCCTTGTACTGAGAAAACAGACTGTTTACATTTTCGGGAGGCTGTTTGTCTGCAGGAAGTGAACTCACTGCAAAGGATACGGCACCTGCTACAGAATGAAACTGTGCAAGGCTCAAAAGGGATTCCCAATCATCAAAACCTTCGGGCACTTTTGGGGTATCTGCGCTGAGAGCACAGGACAAAAGGTGCAGAAGGAAAGGAAAGCAATCACGGTATTCGGCTTTAGCCCTTGTTTTCAAGATCAATCACCACAATCTTTCCATCTATGATGCGTACTTCTTTATTACAAAGTGCGTTTGCGGCTTTTTTGTGAGAAATAAGAATACAGGTTTTGTCTGAAAGTTTGCGGATATTTTCAAGGAGTCTCAGCTCTGTTGCTTCGTCAAGAGCTGAGGTTGCCTCGTCAAGGAGAATAACGGGAGCATCAGAAAGGAAGGCTCTTGCGATTGCAATTCTCTGAACCTGACCCTCTGAAAGTCCCATTCCCTTTTCTCCGATTTCAGTTTCAAGCTGTTTTGGTAAGGTATAAATGAAATCCGCACAAGCAAAATCAATTGCTCTTCTGATTTCTTCTTCGGTTGCATCTTCTTTGATAAAAGCAATATTTTCTCTGATAGTACCCGAAAGCAGGAAGTTACCCTGAGGTACATAAGAGAAAAGTTTTCTCAGGTTGCAATCCACAGGAATCTTACTGCCGTCTTTCATACTGAGATATATTTCTCCGCTTTCTATGGAGAAAACACCAAGCAGAAGTTTGGTGAGGGTGCTTTTTCCGATACCAGAGATACCTGTCATTACAATCAGGTCACCCCTGTTGATTGTAAGTGAAGTGTTGTCAAAAATAAGGTCTCTGTCATATCTGAAGGTGATATCCTTGAATTCAATAGTATCAAGGGCATTATAGATTTCTACAGGGTTAATGTTGCTGTCGTTAACAGAAGTCTCGTCTTCAATAGACTCAAACTCCATAATTCTCTCTACAGAGCCGATTGCTGAGTAGTACGTTGGCAGAACACCTGTGAGGGAGTTGATGGGTGCACTTATCTGTGAAATAAGAGAAAGCACCTGAGAAAGTGTACCGTAAGTGATGAAGGGATCACCCTGAGCAATATGAACTGCACAATAAAACAGACCGAAAAGATAAGCTGAGTTAAAGGCAAGAGAGAAAGAACCGTGAGTAATCAGAGAAATAATATTTCTTTTTGCCTTGCGCTTATAGTTGACTTCCTGAAGGTCGGAAGATACATCACAGACTTTTTTCTCAGCACTGAAAACCTTGATAACAAGAAGGCTTGAGAGAGTTTCCTGCATAAAGGAACGGATTTTACCGTCAGTCTGCATTATCTGCTTGTGGTATTCCTTCATATACTTCTTGAATAATGCAGAAACTAAGAATACAAAGATACCAACTGCAAGAAATGCCACCGTAAACCAAGGGTCAATAGACAAAAGTACAAAGAAAATACCGATGATTCTGGCAAGTGCAAAGGTGAGTCCGGGAATAAGAGAAGTGATCGCACCTACAACTGTGCCTATATCGTTGTTAAGACGATTGAGCATTTCACCTGTATGGAACCTGGTGATTCTTGAATAGTTCTTTCTTAGAATCGTTCTGTAAAGGCTGGATTTCAAAGAGATAGTAAGTCTTGCGTTAATCTTAAACACCAGATGATTACTGATAATAGCCAAAATAACCTTTGATAAAATAAGACTACCGAAAATAACACCCCAGAAAACAACACCTCTGAGTCTGTCACTCTCCAAAGCACCGAAACTGCTTTTACCTATAGCGGAATCAACAACGTTTCTCAGCATATAGGAATTGCCGATATTAATAGCTGCAAAAACAATATTAATAACAGTAAGAGTTATGATATTGAACCACTGGGGTCTGGAATTTTTGATAAGCCATTTGATTGCTTTACTGTCCGTTAATACTTTAAAGAACTTTTTTAGAGTGAACTTATCTTCCAACGCTATCACCTGCCAAAACTAAATCAATAATAAAACAAGACCGCACAGGAAACTGTACGGCTTGGATTAAGTCTTCTGTGTATCAGTCAAGAAGATTTGCATCGTTGAGCTGTGCAATAAACTTTCTGACGTCATTTCTTGCAACTTCTTCGTCAACCTCGTAATGCTCAAGCATTGCTGCTACAACATCATCTTCGGTGGTATCATTCTCAAGCAACTGCCACAGAAAAGCACCTGCTTCGTTAAGGTTGATCATACCGTTGAAATCTGCTACTGCAGCACCGATAGGAACTACAACATAGCAATCTGCAACTTTTCTGAGCATAAAATTTTCTTTGATTTTCATATTAAACGTCCTTTCAGATTTACTCTGTAATTTCTAAAACTGTATGAACCGCATTATCACTGTCAGTACAGTAGAGTTTATAAATTGGATAATTGTTGAGAATAACTTCGTATAAACTCAGAAGTTTCTCTGTTTCTGCAGATGTGAATCTCTTTGGTGTCTGCTTGTAAAGATGATTAAATGCCTCTGCAGAAGAAAGCCTGATGAGTTTATCTTCCTGAGCCTGTTCAAGGAACACAAGAGCACCCAACTCAGCGCTTTCGTTGCACTGAACATCTGTACCGCCTGCAAAAGGTGTACCATAGATAATACACTTGCCGTCAATTATACGGAAAGAGGGCTTATCATCGTTTATAACCTTTGTGTTGTCAGGGAAAAGTCGGCACCATCTCTTTGTCAGAGTTGATTTACCTACTCCCGAATCACCTGACACAAGGTAAACTTTATCGTTAAACATCATAGCTGAACTATGAATAAAACTGCCATCAAAACGGATAAGAAGTCGATTAAACAGATTACAAAGAAGTACGTTTTCAGCAATCGCCTCAGTTATACCTACTCCATTTGTGACAAGATAATCAATGTCTTTCTGTTTACAAGTAAGAGGTTTATCAAAGGATAAAGGTTTATCTGTAAGATAGGGCTCATACCAATATGCTGTTTCCTCATAAGAGGGATTCATCTGAACAACAATGTCTGCTATTGAGAAATTAGGCATCAGAGCTGTACCTCGCCACCAACAAAACGGATACCAAAGAAACCTGCACAGAACTTCTGAATCTCTGTGGCGTCCTTGATATTTACACCGCTTGTACCATCACAGTTGGAAAGGAAAAGCTGGATTTTATCAAGTAATAACAGTTCAGCAGAAAACTTCTGAATTTCTGTGGCGTCTTTGATAGTTACTTTTCCATCGAGGTCAGAATCACCGATGATATAGGTTTTCAAAGCAGGAGTGGGATAAACACCTGTTGTGGGAATTGTAGAAACTGTAGTAAATGTTGTTGCAACAGATTCAGTTGCAGTTGTGGAAACAGAAGTTTCTGTGGGATTGGTAACGGCTGTGGAAGTTACCACCTGAGAGGTTTCCTCTGTAGGGTCTGTGCTTACTGCGGAAGAAGTAGCAACAGTAGAATCTGTAGGATCAGAAGATTCTGTGGGATCAGAAACTGCTGTTGAAGATGTTGAAGCGGTCTCTGTAGGATCAGAAACTGCTGTTGAAGATGTTGAAGCGGTCTCTGTGGGATCAGTAATTACAGTTGAAGACGTAATTTCTGTAGGGTCTGTGGAAATAGAAGTTGCGAAGGTCGTAACTTCAGAAATCTCAGAGCTACTGTCAGGAGCAGCAGTTGTGATGATAGTTGTAATCAACTCTGTTGTTGTAACAGTTTCTGTAAACATAGGCTCTGTGGGCTCTGTATAAGTACCGTAGGATACAAATCTGATGCCCTTGTTCTGAGCATACTGCTGAGCATAGGTGTCATCCCAGCCGTAGATAGTAAGACTGCTGCAACCAAGGAAGGCTGTATCTGCAATATAATTTACAGAAGGAGAAATTACAACAGTTGAAAGAGCTGAGCAACCGCTGAAAGCATAGGCTTCAATTCTTTCTATTCCCTGTGCAATAAATGCTGTGGAAAGGGACAGACAGTTATTGAAACAGTGAGGAGAAATAGCTTTTAAGCCTGAGTTATGCTCAAAAGTAAGAGAAACAAGTGAATTACAACCGTAAAAAGCATTATTCCCTATTGAGGTTACATTATCGGGAATTGAGAGAGATTTAAGTGCTGTGCAACCATAAAAGGCATTTGTACCAATAGAAGTGATGGTTGCCGGAATCTCTATATGTGTAAGCTTAGTGTTGTTAAGAAAAGCCTGGTTGTTAATCTTTGTAACCTTCTTCTGCTGGAAGAGAGCAGGCACGGAAACACGGGTATTGCTACCAAGGTAAGAATTAACATAATACTCGGTATGATTTCCTACTACCTCATAACTCCAGTCTCCATCCTGCACATAAGTTGCAGCAATAACAGGCACAAGAGATATGGCAATAATAATCACCATAGAAATTAAACTGAACAAGGGTTTTGAAAATGATCTTTTCATGCAAATCTCCCCTATACTCCATATTATCTTATACGAAAATTATACCAAAACTATACAGAAATTGCAATATAAAATAGCAATCTTTATAAGGGGTATAAAAAAATCAAAAGGGTGGATGCTTAATAGCATCCACCCGGTTTTAATTTTGGAAATCAGTTTTCTGACTGAATTGATGATTAAGCAAAAGGATCAAACTGATCTTCATCATCAATAGTGAATCGTGTATTGTCCTCTACGGGGCTTTCAGTAACGAATACGCTTGCAGTCAGTACTTTAGCCATAGGCTGAAATCTGATAATTTCCATACTTGGTGCTTCATATTTCATAATACCAATAACCTCCTTACAAAATCACGTATATACTTTATCACAATATTTTGCCATTGTCAAGTATATCTAATTAAGCGAAGGATGTGTTGTTCTCAACAACAGCGTCCTTGATGCCCTCTTCATAAATATTCAGAGTCTGTACATTACTGATGTATGTTGTAGTAACATTATCAGGTGTTGTAACAGTCAGATAAGAATATACATTGTAGAATCTGTTCTGATTTTTCTCTGTGTTATTATGCTCGAGAACAAAGAGAACTCTGTTCTTATTGGTAATTTCGAGGCCTGAAGCATCGTACTTGTAGCCGTAGGTAGAATTCAGACCATTGATCCAACCCTTTGCTGAACCGCTGTTAATGAAGTTCTTCAGGAGTTCCTCGTCTGTAGCAGTGCCGTAGCCCTTGAGAGCTGCTGCTTTCTCTGCTTCAGCAAAGTCACCTGCATAATCCTTTCTGATATCAAATGTGCCTACCTGCTCAAGAATTACACCATATTCAACGTTGTAACCTGCAGCCTTAAGGGATTCGATTGTTACAAGTGTCTTGTTCCAATCTGCATCTGTGATTTCCTTACCATCATAGATAGGTGTGAATTCGGGATGCAGATAGTAGAAGTAAGGTGTAAGAATATTGATTACATAGTCAATGATTACAATGTCGGTCTCGTTGTTACCTGAAGAATCAGTTGTCTGCTCACGGCCGTAAACAGGAGCATCAAGAGATACATTGAACTCGTAATCATCAGCAGAATCAACATACTGATAGTTAACAGCCATATCCTGAGTTACACGGTAACCGTAGTAAGGACCGTATGTGAGCATAATGTCAACTGTCTCCTCATAAGTACCGTTGTTGTTAACATCCTGATACCAGAAGCCTGTGTAGCTTGCATCGGGAACAAGATCACGGATATCAAGGTCAAGAACTGTGTTGTAAGGAACAGAATTAACAAGAACGTCTGCGTGGTCCTTTGTAACAACAGTAGTAGTAACTGTGTACATTGTTTCAGGCTGAGTAGCCCAGAGAAGGAAGGTCAATGTGTCGAACATAGCGCTGTTGATCTTCCATGTTGTATCCTTGAAGTAATCCTCAACATAAGGAGCATTAGCAAGGATTGTGTTTACCCATGAACCGTCTGTTGAAGAAATGTAAGCAGGTGTGAACTCTTCGTAGTTGTTACCTGCGAAGCCCTTGATCTCATCATCTGTGAGAGTGTAAGGAACTACATACTGCTTTGCGTTACCGTAACGGTCTGTGTACTGGTAAACAAGAGTTGTTTTATCGGATACGGGTCTGAGGTCGGAGTAGAAGTTGAGTACAAATTCATCTTCATCGCCGCCTACAGTGTATTCGAACTGGAAGAATACTCTGTCAATGCTACCTACTACTGTAGAAATACCATTCATATAATAGGGACATGTGGGATCAGAGAAAGCAAGGTTGTCGAGAGAGTCAACACCGACTTCCTCGAAGTTAGGATTACCGTTCTTATCAACAGCATCTGTGTACCATGCGTAGAACTTGTCAGCGCCGATACCGTCAGTTGCGATTGTGATAAGGAGCTTGTCACCTTCTGTTGCAGCAAGACCGGCGCTGTTGCCGAGAAGGAGAGTTGTTGTTGTTCCCTGAGTAACGTTCTGGATACCAACATAAAGCTGTGCGTTACCGCCGTGAACGATAGGAGTATAGTAATCTGCGTTAATACCAGAATAGATATAGTGGTTTACATAGAAGAGACCTTCTGCGAGAGGCTCAAATACTGCTACGTAGTGAGTACCGATAGCTGCCATAGCAGAGGAGTTGATGTTTTTATCGAAGAGGGTACCGTCTGCTGTGTACCAACCAACAAACTTGAAGCCTGTAACAGGAATAGCAGAAAGTGAAACGGTTGTACCACGGGTTACGTCAACATTCTGAACACCGTTGATGTAAGCATTACCGTAGTTTGCAAGGTTAAGCTCGCCTTCTGTATCGATTACATACTTGCCGTCATCGCCCATAAGAGCAACCTTAACTGCAAGGTTGATAGTAACTGTAACATCCTGAGCGTCACCATACCACTCACCGTCGTAACGCTGAACGCTCATAGCTTCGTAGGAGATGTATGCTCTCTGATTCTCATATGCTGAGAGTTCGTCCCAGATCGCAGAGTCATCAGAGTGCAGTTCGTAAGAATAACACTCTCCAAGGTAATTACCTTGTGCATCATAAATATAACACTTAACATACCACTGACCTGCAAGAGTATCGTCGTTAACTGTCTTATCACCAGCCTGGATGACATAGAGAGCATTGGAATCAACGAGAGTTGAATCGATTGACTCGATATCGTTGCCGAAGATGTCAGTCTTCAGACCTGAATAGTCTTTATACTGTTCAAAAGTAAACTGACTGAGTGTTACAGATGTAGATGTTGATACTCTGTCTGAGTTATAGGTTGTGTTTGTGTTCTTCAGAACGAATGTGATGTTGTCTTTACCATCATTAAGAAGAGAAATAAACTCGTAGTAGTCATAAGTCTGGAGATGGCTGTAAGTAACAATGGGAGATACGTCGTAACCATTGGAAGCATCACCGTGGTTGCTGAAGGTTACACCGGAAATCTTTGTTCCATCGGGAGCAGATGTTTCAATGTAGGTGTAATAAACGCCATCAAGTCCTGTTACAGGAATCATAAGCTGACCTGTATAAGCACCGAACTGCTCATACTTAGTTGTTTCGCCAACCTTGTACCAGGTATAAACTGACATATAATTGTTCCAGTTTGCAATGCTGTTGTTCTTGTTAACTGCGTAAACAGTAACAGTTTCAACACCATTAGCAGCAAGCCACTCGTTGGTGTGGAAGTAAACAGGAACAACAACCATATTTTCTTCGTTGAATACGTAAGCACCTCTGTAAAGACCGTTACCTACAGATGTAGCAGAAACGAACTCTGTGCCGTTTACGACCCAACCTGCAACATAGTAATTGTAGCCACCTGAGGAGTTTGAATCTACCTGAGTATAGAAGGTAACAGCTGAACCTGCCACAACCTGAGCTAAACTGTAGGTAGAGTGTGCAGTGAAGCTGTTTACTGTATCCTCGTCAAAGTATGAATTACCCACTCTGTTAGCTGCATTGGGATCACCTGTTGTATCATCTGAATTTTCGCCACGACCATCTGTGATAGTGACTGTGATTGTGGGAACATGAGCTGATTTATTCCAACTGAACTCACCTGTTTCGGGATTGAATGTAAAGGTTACGTCGTATGCAGCCTGATAGTTTTCTGTGTCGATTTCTACCTTTACATAATTTGGAGTTGTTGTATATGCACCTAACGGAGTAAGGGTCTGAGGATTGCCTGTTGCGCCGTTTGTAGCTGCATTCCAGAAATGAGAATTTTCATTTGTGGGGTTAACGTAAATGTAGCCATCTGTTGTGGAAGTTACAAATACTGTGAAGCTGTATGTACCGTCACCGTTATCTATGAACTTCTGCAGGTCGTAGCCTGAGAATGTCTTGCCGTTCCACTTACCCTGGAGATAGTAGCCGGGCTCTACATAGGGAGCAGTCTGCCAACCACCATTTGTACCATTATTATAAAGGTTTGATACAGTAGAAAGACCGGGTTCATGCTGATTCTGGTTAGTACCGTCATTGAACTGAATACCTGTTGAATCTTCTGTAATGTAACCAACCCAGTAACCTGATGTGCTGTCATAAGTCATCTCGACACCGGGCCATGAAGAGCCTTCTGAGCCGCCCCAATAGTGGATATGAGGCTGTGACCAACCTGCAACATTCTTCAGATAAATCTTCTTATATATCTGAGTATAGTTTGCAACAATTTTCAGAGTTGAACCAGGCTTGATAACAAGAGTTTCAGAACTTCTGGAACCGCTTACAATTGTGTAAGCACCGTCAATAGACCAGTTTACAAACACAAAAGCACCGTCAGTTACTGTTGCAGTAAGAGTAATTTCATTATACTGCTCAACAGTGATTGTCTTTGTGCCGTCAGAAGAAGCGGTAAGAGTTCCGTTTGTAGCAGTTGCCTTACCTGCTGAGCCAGGTCTTGCGCTGATTGTAATATCAATCTGCTGAAGCTCCAGCCACTGAACATCAATTTTGTGGTTACTTGAAATTGCAGAGAATGTATATTCTGTCATATCTGCATAGGAAGTATCATCTACACCCCATGTGGATACACCGTATCCTGCGTTGGGATTTGCAACGATTGTTACATTCACACCTGCGAGGACTTCGATAACATCACCGGGATTAAGAACTTCATTATTATATGTAAGAGAACCCTTGGTTGTATCGTAGTTTCTGATTGTGATTGTGTGTGTTGAACGCTTAGCGTAAGTAATGATTACCTGAGTGTCGGCTGTTACGTTCTGGATATCGTCGTCAAAGGATGTTATGGATTCATCATTATTTGTATTTGTGTATGCCGGCAGACCGTTTACCAGAACGCTCTGGATGTAGTAAAGGTCAGGAGCAGTTACATTAAGGGTTGCATCATAACCATAGGAAATCTGATTGTTAGAGTTGATAGCACCTGAGAAAGTAACTGTACCGCCTGTTGTACCATTTTCCTGATAGGAAAGTGTGG
Source organism: Ruminococcus sp. (assembly GCA_045540595.1). Taxonomy (GTDB): domain Bacteria; phylum Bacillota; class Clostridia; order Oscillospirales; family Acutalibacteraceae; genus Ruminococcoides. Next base: position 10,809 of record JAZQHL010000114.1, on the reverse strand, counting down.
GGTTAGGAGCATAAGTTACATCGATTGTGTTGTTATCTGAAGTAAATGTATAGTCTCCAACGAATGTCCAAGGATTATCATCAGTTTCCAATACAGGATTTGATGCTACAACCTGACCGTTAATCATAACAGAAACGATGTAGTAGTATGTAGGAGCTACAAACTTGATGGATACAGTGCTTTCCTGAACTACCTGAACTTCCTTGGACAGGTCTTTGAAGGAATTGGTACCAACTGTAGCAGATCCTGCAAAGTTCTGAGAAACATCTACTGTGTAGTAAGCCTGGAGTTCAAGATTACCGTAAGCCACGCGGAGTGCGTCTTCGGCATCATCAATCTGAGTCTGTGTGGATGCACCTGCACCTGAAACTGACTTAGCATCTTCGTAAGCCTCTACGAATGCTGTCCAGGAAGAAGCTGTGTAATCCTTGGAGTTTGTGCCACCGTTGTACTCTACGGTAGTATCAGTAACAAGGTCAAGAAGGTCACGACGAAGGGTTACTTCCTCTGTTGTACCATTCTGGTAAATCCAGACCTCGTCCTCCCCTAACCATGCACCGTCTTTGAAGAGTGTAGAAGTCAGTTCGATGGATTCGGATTCAGCATAAGCAGTAAATGTGGAGATATCCCACTCCTTTGCGGTTGTTCCGTCGAGCCAATACGCCTGTGAAGATATTCCGCTAAGGCTAATATCGCCTGTCTGTGAACCGCTGTTGTTATGGAAGATAATATTATAGTAATCATCAGGGAAAACAATTACATATACGTCCTGATTCTGGTTATTTGTGTATGCATAAGTCATCTTTGTGCCGGGCCAAGTAGCATAATCGCTACTTCCCCAGATATGAGCGTACATATCTGACCAACCATTATTATTAGTACATACTATTGTACGGTAGCCATCAGCAACTAAGAACTTATGAACATCATTCTCATATTTGTGCCAAGTAGATGAATCCAAAGGATTACCTGAACCGGAACTTGAAAGCTGAGCGGTCAGGGTTTCAGCAGTCAGGGGAATATCTGTTTTTGCAGATGTATACCAACCAGTACCAAACTCATCTGTTGCAGTCTGAGGAACATTATTAATAACGTTGTTTGTACCATCTGCTGTGAGAGTGAGGTCTGTGTAACCGTCCGCAGAATAGGAGTAAACTGTGAGTTTTCTGCCCTGAGCGAAAGTAGCATTTGCTGTGATATTACCCTTGGGTATGAGAACGAGTGTTGTATCGTTTACGGAGTAACCATCAACTACCTCGTAATCACCTGTGATGGTCCAGTTCACGAGAGCATAGCCATCATCAGGGTCTGCTGTAAGAGTTACACTGTTGGGGTATTTAACACTTTCTGCAGTAGTAGAAGCAGTACCGCCTGTGCCTGCAGAAACGTTTACAGTGTAGGTATTACCTTCGTAAACTGCGGTTACTGTAAGGTTTTCTGTTACATTTGAGAAATCTGTGTCCCACTCTTTAAAGGTGTAGTGTTCACGTGTGGGGTTAGCAGGAGCAGTTGCAGATTCACCTTTATCAACAGTCTGTGTGTCAAGAGTATCACCGTCCCAGTCTTTGAAGACAACTGTGTAGGTCTCGACAAAGTTTGCAACTGCAATTACATCTGATGTAGGTTTGATAGTAAATTCAGCATCTGCTGTTGTACCGGTTACTACAGTATAACTTCCACTTGTAATAGTCCAACCGGTAAATCTGTATCCAGCATTAGCTTTTGCTTTCAGGGTAATAGATGAACCATCTGCAACGGGCTGAGATGTGGGAGTTACTTCACCTGCACCTGAGATATTTGCAGAAGCAGACACGGAGTGAGTTATAGTCTGGAGATATGAAGGAGTTGCTGTAACATTACCGGTAATCTTAATTTTGATTTCCTCTGTAGATAAACTGCCGGATACAATGCTGTAATCGCCTGTGATAGTCCAACCGGTGAAAGCATAACTATTTGCATAATCAGGAGTTGCTTTGAGAGTTACTTCATCATTGTAGTAGTATGGACCATCGCCTGTAACAGTAACAGTTCCACCTGTTACATTATCAACTGTTACAGTGCAAGGAATCCTCTTGAAAGTAGCGTGAGCAGTAGCACCATCTGCTGAGGGAGTAAAGGTAGTGGTAGCAGTTGTAGTACCAGTACCGTTTGTGAATGTCCACTCATCAAAGGTATAACCTGTGTCAGGTGTAGCTGTAAGAGATACGCTTTCGCCAGCTGTTACTGTGCCTGATGTGGGAGAAACTGATCCACCCTCACCTGCTGAAGCTGTGAAAGAATAGTTATTTGCAACAGTTTTTACATAAATGGTATTGGATGTTGCATAAGAACTTGAGTAATAAGATGTTGAATACTCATAGTTCCATGCATAACCGGTGTAAGTCGATGTTGTACCTGCTGTTGCAGGAGCGGTCTGTGTCTGTGACCATGTTTCTTCGGTAGTAGATGCAGCTTTAGATGATGTGCTGTTAATGTTCCAGCCAAAGCCTTCCATACCAGGGTCAGCCTTTGTACCTGTGAGAGTAATAGTAAACTCCGCACCAGGTGCTACAAGATAAGGATCAGAACTTGTACCGCTACCACCATTTACACCTGTGGCTACTGCTGTAACACCAGAAGGAGCTACTGGATAGTGGCTACCCTCCTTGCCTGTGCCACCGCTTGTAAAGCCGGTCCAACAGTTATAATTTGATGAACTAAGTACAATATCACCTGTCTGATTCCATTTATCATTCCAAGGTCCACTATTAGTAGAGTTTCTTGTAAAGATTACATTTGTATAAGTACCACCTGTTGTAACTTTTGCTCTATAGATTGCACCAGAAGCACCAGCAGTTCCTGAATAAAGTTCAAACAGATAATCCTGTGTGCCTGCTGTACCGCCCCACATATGAGCCCAAGCATAACTATTGCTAAGAATCCAAGTGGTAGAACCCCATCCGGATGGAACGAAGTTCTTAAGGTAAATGTATTCACCGGCGGTGTATGTTACCGTAGCACCGGTGCTTGCAAGCTCTACCTGAGCTGCGGAGAGACCGAGAGATGTTGTGGAGAGTAACATCAGAAGGGTCAGCAGCAGGGTCAACGCTTGCTTAAGAAATTTCTTTGTTTTCATGTCGTTAAAAACCTCCTATATTAATAGTATAGGAATATCAAAGGCAACCTGCTATCTTTTTCTGGATAGCAGTTGCATCTTTGATTGTAACTCTGCCGTCGTCGTTCACGTCAGAGGTGTGCATTGAGAAAGTGCTCAGTGACTGGAGACTTGCAAGGAACTTCTGAATAAGTGTTGCGTCTTTGATGTTAATCATACCGTCACCGTTTGCATCGCCTACATTGGCGAGGTTGATATATGCAGAAACTGATGCAAGTGAATCGCTGTCGATTTCTGAATCATATACCATGTGGAGTGCGCTCTGTGTCCAGTTACGCTCAGCCTCAGTCCAATCAGTCATATTAACCATCTCAGAGCCTGAGTTCAGGTTGTCAACACCAAGGTAAACAGGACCTGAAGCAGTGATTGTGAGAGTGATGTCACCTTCCATAGCATAACGTGATGAAAGGACGCTGATTGAAAGTGAGGGTGAAGCCTTGGAAACAGTTACATCTGCTCTGTACCAAAAATAAGTTGCAGACTGAGAACTGTTTTTGCCTGTGCTTTCAAGAACAAGATCTTTAATCATAGAATAATCTGTGAGATCTTTGATTGCACCATTGGTTGTAAGGATAGGTCTGTATGCCAGAGAAGATGTACTCTTGAAGTAAATTGTTACATCGTATGTTTCTTTAACTTCTGTGATTTCAGTCTTTACAACATCCGAGGTTGCGGTATAAGTTGTGCCTGCAACTGTGGTTGTTGCTACTACATAGAAGCCCTTGGAAGTACCTATATCTTCCTGAGTTGTGCTTACAGAATAAACACTTGAATTATTCTCAGCAACAGGGGTGCCGTCTGCTGTATAGAATTTATAAGTAACAGCAGAGTTGGAAACTGCAGAAGCATTCAGAGTAATATCCATTCCTGCTTCAACAGAGGCAGGAGCTGTGAGTTTTACAGAGAATGTAAACTCATTAACCTGAATTGTGATATCCTCGGTAGCTGTGAAAACCTCACCGTCAACGGTGGTAACAGCTTCGAGAGTATAGTTCTTTGTGCCGATATCATCGGTTGTCATCATATAACTGAAATCACCTGTTGTGTTAGTATCAACAATGTTATCATCGGAATCCTTCAGTGTATATGTAACAGTCTCAGTGGAGTTTGTGGTTGCATCAATAATGAGTGAATTGCCAACCATTACAGACTCAGGAGCAGTAACGTCCATTGAGAAATTGAAGCCTTCAACTAAAACTGCTGCTGCATTGGAAGCTGCTGAGGTTTTAGCAGAAGTCTCGGATACAGCGTAAACAGTGTACTCGGTTGTACCCTTTGTGTCTGCTGTGAAGGTGTAGGTATTAGTGGTAGATGTACGCCACATTACTCCGTCTTTATAAATGTGATAGTAATAATCACCGTCTGTCTTATCTTCGATTGTGAGGGTAACGGTCTCCCCTGCTGTATAAAGTTCTTTATCAACAGAAACTGTGGGAGGCTGGATACTGTAATCTACATTGAAAGGAGCAGTGTCGGGATGATTTGTATTATCAGGATTGAGATATTTATCCATCCATGAAATACGCTCATACATCCAGTTGTTGAGCCATACTACTGCGGCATTGTGAGTGCTACCTGTATCCTTTGAGCCCCAGCCTGAGAGAGGATTGCTTGCGATAAGTCCCCACTTATCCTCATCCATTGCTGTAGATGCAGAAACAAGGTTATAGAACTCAAGCATATTACCATCAAGCTCGGATACTGAAGAAACTGTGCTATCAGCAAAGCCGATTGCCTTATGATAGAAATTCTCGTTCCACTCGGCAGTTACTACTGACCAGAATGCGTCATTCTGACAAAGAGCAGCCTGTGCGTTAAGAACGTTTGTGTTGGGATAAATCTCCTTGGAGTTTGCCCACCAGCCTTCAGATTTGTCAAGAGTCTCGTTAGCATCTGAATCAAATCTTCCGCTTGTCTGGTTAGCAACGCTCTTGTTGCTGTCACCACTCTGAATATACTGACCAAGAGTCCAGTCGTAGTCCCAGGCAACGCCTGCGTGAAGTTTGCCGCCGTGATAGAATACATAGTAGGAAGTAGCGCCGGCATCCAGGTTCTTTGTGAGTTCCTGAATCAGGTACATCTTAGCAAAGGACTCAACGTCGATAACTGCATCAAGCTCAGCATAGGTTGCTGATTCGTTATACATAAGAGCCTCTGCTGTATTCCACTTGTTCATAATGAACTTGATTTCATTCTCTGTGGCATACTCGGGATATTTGCAGACAATCTGCTGACCCTTTGTAGAGATAAAGCCAGAAATTTCATCGGCAAATCGCTCGTTAAGCTCAAACTCAAGGAGGAAGCCTGAGTCTGCATACTCGGAAGCATCGGGCTCTTCAAGGTTAGAAATGTATTTATAGTAACCTTTTGTTGAGGTATCGCTCAGGTTACCGTTGGAAGCGGCACGAACCATCTGGGAGTCGTCGTCATAAAGATCGAAGTTTGCACCCCAGGGGCCGTTGTCTTCGTCTTCTGTACCGAGCAGCTCGTTAATATCATCAAGGTTTACAATGTCAACGAGTGGATCGCCGATTTCAACTTTATCTGTGAGAAGGTAGGAGCCGATGTACTCGCCATTGTTGTAGAAATCAATAGGCTCGTAATCTGCAACATACTTGACACCAATCTGCTGAGCAAGTTCGTAAACGATCATATTTCTCATACGAGCTTCGTCTGCGTTATAAGAAACAAGGCAGTACTTCTTGGCTTTTTCACTTTCATCAAGAAGTTTTGCTTTCTTATCAAGGGTGATGTTGAAAGCATATTTACCTATGATTTCATTAGAAGCCTCCCAAGAGGAGTTACCTCTGCCTTTGATTTTCTTAAGAACAGTATCAGAATTCTTCTGAGTACCGTCAGGATCATAAACTACGATTGAACCCTTTGTCTCGTAATCATCCTTGTGATCATATCCCTGATATGTACCCTGAGGAACAGCATCCTCTGTGATTGTATGGATAGAAGAAACGTTTGCAGAGCGGAAGACTTCAATTGTACCTGATGCATCTCCGCTTAATGTATAGGTGCCTGATGCAAGGTCAACCTCAGTACCTGTTGTGGTAACAGTGTAATCGTCGCCGATCGTGAAGCTGCCCTCTGATGCGAACAGAGTTACATTTGCGGAAGGCAGATAAAGTTTATTGCCAACAGGATTGATTCTGTCGGTGGTAGTGGTAGCATCACCGTCAACATCTGCGAAGAAAGAAGCAACAGAGGCTGAGTAAGATGTCCATTCACCAGTGCAATTCTTATCGCTTCCCCAACCGGTTATTTTATAACAGTTGTTTGAACCAATAGAAAGATCACCGGCTGTTCGGTTCCAATAACAATCGTTGTTATCCCAGCTGAAAGATGTGGCGGTATTTGTCATACGAATAAAGATTACATTATCAAACGAAGTTGAATGAGTAAAGGAATAAATACCATCTTCTACTTCAGTGCCTGTGATTGCCCAACCGTTTCCGCCGGTTTTCCAAACCCAAGCCACGAACCAGGCACCACCCTGATCCCATAATGAAGAACCACCGGTATTGAGATAGATGGTGTTAACCAATGTAGAAGTTCCTGCGAGGTCTACGTCAGCAGCGGAAGATGAAACGATTCCCGCTGTGCAAAGTGAGAGTATCATCATCAGTGTGAGAACAACTGAGAGTGCACGCAAAACGAAGCCTCTTTTAAGAGTTTTCATATTATAACCTCCTAATTTCAATTTGCATTGAAGACAGGGGTTTGTGTATACCGGATGCAGAAAACAACGGCTGACCTCCGCCGCTGCTGTGTGTTATGGGCTGCCGAGATTCAGCAGTCCGTAACACACAGCAAATGCAAAAGGGCACACTACCCCATCTATTATTTACCATATTATTATAATACATATATATTGTAAAAATCAATAAGTTTTTGTGTACTTTTGATAAACTGTGATAATACATCAAAAATGCCCTTAAAAACTGACATTTTGCATAAAGTATTTTCTAATTTAGCATTAAAACACGGTGTGAAATTCTTCAAAAGAAACATTATTCACTCAGAAGAAATCACAGTATAAAATCATTGAATTCAATTAAGTTTTACATCATCTTTTCTGCCGTTTTTTTGAGCATAAAAAAAGCAAAAACAGAACAAAAAAATACCCATCGGGGCATAAGCCGCGATGGGTAAAAAGCTGTTTGTTATCAGTCTGCAGAATAAGGAAGCAGAGCAAGGTAACGAGCACGCTTGATAGCTACTGTGAGCTCTCTCTGATGTGCTGCACATGTGCCTGTTACTCTTCTGGGGAGAATCTTTGCTCTCTCAGACATGTAACGGCGAAGACGGTTGATATCCTTGTAATCAATCTTCTCTACCTTGTCTACGCAAAATGCGCATACTTTTCTGCGGGACTTTCTGTGCATAGGTCTTTCAGCCATTGTTAAAGTCTCCTTTATAAAAATTATCGAATATGAGTATTATCAGAAGGGCAGGTCGTCATCTGTGGGCATTTCCTCAAAATCGGAAGCGGAACCGCTTGCGAATGAAGGAGTCTGCTCAGCATATGCGGGATGCTGGGGAGCCTGAGCCTGGCTGTAACCGCCGCTGGATTCGCGACGCTCACCTGTGAAGGAAGCACTGTCTGCAATAACCTCTACAACGTAGCGGTTTGTGCCGTCCTTAGCCTGGTATGTGCGGCTCTGAAGCTGACCATCGATAGCGATGAGTGAGCCCTTTCTGAAGTGTCTGCATACAAAATCTGCGGTGTAACGCCATGCAACGATATCAAAGAAATCTGCCTGACGCTCCTCGCCTGATTTGACATAACTACGGTCAACGGCAATACGGAATGTTGTTACATTGATGCCTGACTGAGTTGTCTTAAGTTCAGGGTCAGAAACAAGTCTGCCCATAAGTACTACTCTGTTAATCATAAATACTCGTCCTTTCGTCGCGCATCAGTAAAGATGCGAAAAAATGTGATTATTCGTCTTTTTTGATGATAAGAGATCTGAGAACGCCGTCTGTGATCTTGTATCTACGGTCGAGCTCTGCAGGGAATGCTGCGTCGGACTCAAAGTTAATGAGTACGTAGTAACCCTCGGACTCCTTGTTGATGAGATATGCGAGCTTTCTCTTACCCCACTCATCAATGCTCTGCAGTGTTGCATACTTCTCGATAGTCTTCTTGAACTTCTCAACGAGAGCCTGCACAGCCTCCTCACCGTTCTTCAGTGAGAGAACCATAACGGTTTCGTAGTTAGCCTTAACTGCCATTTTCTGCACCTCCTTCTGGACTATTGGCACTGAATGGAATTACGCAAAAGCGTTCAGTGCAAGGATAAACGCTGCTGACCGCAACGCGGCTTTTACAAAAAAAGCCTGCTACGTGCGCATACTTACACACATAACAGGCTTATTATAACATAATTAAGTCAATTGTCAAGGAATTTTTTTGAAAACTGCAATAATAATCAGGTACTCTGCTTAGTGTCCTCCGAGCCTGACACCTGAGCATCAAGGCTTTCATAAACAGCAGGATTCGGCTCCTCATCATAGGAATAAAAACCCTTGCCTTTGATTGCACCTGCTGTTGTGACAATGATGAAAGCATCGGGGTCAATCTGATGCACAAGCTGGTTTGTCAGATGCACCTGATTTGAACGGACAGCGCAGAGTATAACCCTTTTATTATCACGGCGGAAACCACCCTCGGCTTTGAGAAGGGTCACTCCCCTGTCTACACGTCTGAGGATTGTATCTGTTACTTCATCGTATTTTGATGTGACAACAAACAGTAGTTTTCCGTTGTTTCTGGATACACCGTAAAGGATTGTATCAATAGCACGGCTCATTACAAATATGCATATTATTGCATAAAGTGCATTTTCAATATTACCATACACAAAAGCAGAAACAATCACAACCGCCGCATCAACTGCAAGCATAAAGTTACCCTGAGAAACGTGAGGGGCTTTGCGGTGAAGAATACGGGATACGATATCTGTACCGCCTGTGGAGCCTCCACGGTAAAATATAAGGGCAAGACCTGCACCGCACAGAAGTCCTCCGAACACAGAAACAAGTAACCCGTCACCTGTGTATGGTCTTAAATATCCCAAAGTGATGACGTAATCGAAAACGTCCATCAACACTGAGGAAAGTGCAGTACATATAAGAGAACGGCTCAGGTATTTCCAGCCCAGGACAATCCAGCCCCAGATGAAAATGGGAATGTTCAGAAGGAGGCTCATTGTACCCAGAGGCAGGAAGTCGAAGGCATAGTTTATCATGGTGCTGATACCTATGACTCCACCGGGCGCGATATTGTTGGGAGATATAAAAAGAACGATGGAAAGAGCGTAGATAACACACCCTGCAAAGATTATAAAAATATCTGAAAAACTGATTCTGTCAGTCTTCTGTTTTTTTGTTTTTCTTTTCATATTTATTCACCAATTATGCATATTTATTCATCTATATCCATACTGATAATTATTTCAAAAAGTTCCCTGATACGGTCTGTTCTGCCACAAAGATACAGATAACCGAAGAGTGCTTCAAAGCCTGTTGCTGTATGATAATCCTTGAGAGAACTGTTCTTGGGAACAGAGTTTACCTGAACATTTCTGCCGCGACGGAAAACGCCTTCTTCCTCTTCGGAAAGAAGGGTTTTTATCTTATCCAGAGCCTTTGTCTGGGCACTGCAGCACACCATTGCAACCTTTTCTTTGTTAAGGTCTCCTACCTGACGTTTGCCTTTTGACAGAAGATACTCACGAACCAGAAGTTCGTAGACACTGTCCCCTATAAAAGCAAGAGTCAGAGAAGGAAGTTCCCTTGGATTTACATCTGATAAAATTAGTTTGTCCATAAATAAACCTTAATAACAAATATTATTCAACAAAATCAAACTGAACATCGTAGATGGAAACAGTATCGCCTTCCTCAATGCCTGCTTCTCTCAGTGCATCGATAACACCTGCGGTAATCAGTACATTCTGGAAGTAGTTGAGGCTTTCGTAATCGTCAAAATTAACTGACTGCATAACACGATAAAGCCACTTGCCCTCTACAAAATAGATGCCGTCACAAACGGAAATCTTAACTTCCTTGGAGTTGAGAGAATCCACGTCAACCTGAGGTACAGGCTCAGCCTCGTAGACAGTAACAGGAGGCAGATTCCGGAGCATTTCTGTAATCTTGTTGAGAAGAGGGTCTACATCGTAGCGTATAGCCGCCATAATGGGAAAGAACTCATAGCCCTGCTCTTCTACAAATCTGCGGAAATCCTCAATCTGCTCGTCAGTTGCAAGGTCGCATTTGTTACCTGCTACAACCATGGGTCTGTCTGCAAGTTCACTGTTAAATTTTCTGAGTTCTTCATTGATGATACGGAAATCCTCTTTGGGGTCTCTGCCCTCAGAGCCTGCAACGTCAACAATATGGACAAGCATACGGCAACGCTCAACGTGACGAAGGAACTGATGACCCAGACCTGTTCCCTCCCAGGCACCTTCGATAAGACCGGGAATATCTGCCATTACAAATGAACGGCCCTCAGAAACAGTTACAACACCGAGTTTGGGTGTGATAGTTGTGAAATGATAGTCTGCAATTTCCGGTTTAGCCTGAGAAACAACAGACAGAAGTGTGGATTTGCCAACATTGGGGAAACCCACAAG
>JAZQHL010000113.1:0-10373 GCA_045540595.1 Ruminococcus sp. | reverse complement strand
AGGCAAGAAGTTTGCATACTGGACAGTAGATGGAGTTGTAAGAAGTTACAGCAACACATTCAAGTTCTATCCCTCTGAGGCTTGCACAGCAGAGGCAGTGTTTATCGGTGTTAACGAAACTGTTGATTACCAGGTGCTTGTAAATGTTGATACTATTGATACAGTTTCAGTAGAGGGCAAGAATGTATTCTACTACAGCTGGTATGTTCCTGTTGACGAAATGGGAGTAACCTTTGTAAAGGCAGGCGTTCTTGCAGTTAATAAGGATAACTACACAGGTGACAATCTGTATGCAGGTACAACAGATTCCAATGTTTATGACAGATCACCCTCAGGTACAAACCTTAAGCCCGTTAATTCCTACACATGGACAAAGGGCAGTGTAACTGATGGTCAGACATGGGTAGCAATGGCTTATGTACAGTACAGAACAGCAGACGGTGTTCTTCACACTGTTTACTCTGACCTTGTAGAAGCTACAAAGTAATTAATAATTACACATAATAACAGACAGCCCCGCTCCTTAAACGGAGTGGGGTTGTTTTGTCGTGACCTGGATTATTGAAAAAAGTTGTGAAATATGGTATCTGATTGTAATTATATTGATTTTTTACTTATGGCAATATATAATATAAGTGATTTTCAGAGAAGGGATTGATGGTATGAAAAAGAGTAAATCCATTGTTGCTTTAAGCGTTATTGTTGTTGCTTTGTTTGTGATTTCTGCTTTCAGCGTTTATGCAGGAATTTCATTATATTATGACGATTGGAAACTGGAAATACCCTCGTCAGATAACTCGGATTACTACGTTGACGGTTATGTGGGCGATGAGACTTCAGTGGTGATTCCATCTGTGGCATTAGGACGCACTGTAACCAGAATAAACGACTATACTTTTCTTGATAATACTTCTCTGGAATACTGTGTGATTCCTAATACAATAGAAACTGTAGGGGATAATGCATTTTACGGTTGTACAGCACTTAAAGAGATTACCATTCCTGCATCTGTTAAAAGTTTAGGTGTAAATACTTTTTACAACTGTTCTTCTCTGGGCAGTGCTTCTGTTGAAATTGGAAGTAACCTTGAAACAATTCCTTCTTCCTGTTTTAACAAATGTGTAAGCCTTGAAAGTTTTACAGTGCCTCAGGGCATAAAGAATATCGGAGAGTTTGCCTTCTTTGGTTGCAACAAACTGAGCAGTGTGGTTATTCCTCCGTCAGTAGAATCTATAGCATCAAATGCTTTTTCAGGCTGTGACAATCTTACAATTTATTGTTGGGATAATACTTATGCTCAGCAGTATGCAAAGGATAACAGCATACCCTTTGTTTCGTATGGTGAGTATGAAGAGCCTACAACTCCACCTGCAACAACTGTTTCCGTAACAACAGAAGTTACAACGGTAACCGATTTCACTGAAGTTACCCGAAACACAGAAGCAACACAAAGCACAACAGTAACTGTCCCAACGGAAAATACCGATTCTACGGAAACTGTAAACACAAGTGATTTTACCGAGGCTACAACAGAAGGTGAATCTGATTCTTCTGAGCCTGTTGCAGATAAGGGCATACTCGGTGATGCAAATGGTGACAAAGTGGTAAACATCAAGGATGCAACCGAGATACAGAAGTTTGCAGCAAGCCTTGCAGAATTAACCGATGAATCGTATTTTCTGGCTGACTCAACTCAGGACGGCAGTGTGAACATCAAAGATGCAACCGCAATCCAGAAGCACATTGCAGGCATAGATACAGGTCTCCCTATTGGTGAACTTGTGGCATAATCAGTTTTGCAGTGCTAACAAACAGCAGACGGTAATCATTGTTTATAAAAATATTCTTATGTGGTTTGTTTTGTGGAATGACGATTGTATAATATCGAAAATGTATTGAGAGGTAAAAATGCTTCAGACAGAAAGACTTGTGTTACGTCCTTGGAATGAAGCGGACGCAGAAAGTTTATATGAATATGCCAAAGACCCTGAGGTTGGCCCCGGCGCAGGGTGGCCGCCTCACAAGAGTGCAGAAGAAAGCCTTGAGATTATCAGAACTGTTTTCACAGGGGAGCAGTGCTATGCTATCTGTGAAAAGGAAAACGGCAAGGCAATCGGTGCAATCGAACTCAAACTTAATGGTCATACGGATATGACGGACAGAGATGACGAGTGCGAGCTGGGCTATTGGCTGGGCAGACCATACTGGGGCAGAGGCTATATGCCCGAAGCAGCAAAGGAACTTTTGCGTTATGGCTTTGAAGAACTCCATATGACTACAATCTGGTGCGGTTATTACGAAGGAAACTTAAAGTCCAAACGAGTTCAGGAGAAGTTAGGTTTTGAATATCATCACACCTGCAAAGAGGTCGAGGTTCCGCTGATGAACGAAATCCGCACAGGCCATACAAACTATATGACCAAAGCCCGTTGGAAGTTCCTTTACAAATCTGAATAAAACCAGAAAAGCAACAATGCAGATGCACTGCCCCAAATTGTACGGACAGTACAAAAACACCCCTATTGGTAGAAAATATTAAATTTTAAGCAACATACTGACATCGCTTTTCATGGAGTGCCCCCTGTCAAGTAGACAAACGAAATAACAAAAAGAATGTTTGGTTGAATGATTCCACCCTACCAATTGGTAGGGTGGAATTTTTTACGCAGCTTTTGCGTAATGAAACTCCATCGGTGTCATACATTTTAGCTTTAGCTGAAAACGCTTTGTGTTGTGAAGTAATTAAGAAACGTTGGAGTTTTTTATGCTTATATTTATAATGCTATAGATTAAATAAAGTTACAATGAGATAAATTGTAAACTTTTCCTTAGAGATAGTACAAGTTCCGGCCCTTGATTCGTCCTGTGCGTCATCTTCAGCAGATTTTGTCAATTGCTGAGGTTTTTATTATCTTTTCGTAGTTTATCAAGGTGGAATCAGCTAAAAAATGTTGACACGGATTTTAAGAACATATAGAATGATAAGTGTAATAATGGGTATGTTTGGAGTGTGGCAGATTGCTTTGTTTTTAAAGGCGAAAGGCTACCGTAAAAACTTGCTCATATTCTGAATTCCAAGGGCTTTTTATTTTGCGTTTGTCCCCCTTTACACAACTGCCCTTGTTTATATATATTTACAAAATAAAAGGAGGAATCTTAGTGATGACTAAGAAAAATTTTGGCAAACGAATCTTAAGTCTGGCACTTGTACTTTTGATGGTGCTTAGCTTAATTCCGATGTCGGTAATGGCTACGGATACAGACCAACCGTGGTTAGATAGTTCCGTAACTGCTACAATGGACGGCATAACACTGTATATACCTGAGGTATATTGCGATGATTGCGGCGAGAATGTTCAGGATGCCGAGCTTGTAATCGACAGCGTTGATTATGCGGTGGGAACTCTTAGGGTGAAATATCATTTAGGACACCATCCATGCTTTGAGATATCCACAAAAAGCAACACAATAAGCATAGATGATTTTGATTGTACCACAGAGTACAACGAGTATCCTGTTTATGCCAATGCTTGGGATCAGACTACAACCGAGCCTGTGGCTTATTTAAGCCGTGAGGCAGGTCATATTTTTGACGAAGGCGAAAGCAATACCTGCGCTTTTTGCGGTGAAATGGTACAAACAGGCTGGGTGTATGATTCGGGCAACTGGTATTACTATTACGAAGACGGCACAATGGCAACCAACGTTGTAATTTCAAACGAAAACGACAGTTACTATGTGGGTTCTGATGGTGTGATGGTTGTAAATCAGAAGGTTCTGGTTGATGGTGTGTGGTATCAGGCTGCAGAAGACGGTACCCTTGAACCTTTAGGTTTCGACAACCGATGGGATCTTGATTCAGACAACTGGTATTACTATTATGAAGACGGCACAAGGGCAACCAATGTTGTAATCTCAAACGAAAACGGCAGTTACTATTTTGGTTCTGATGGTGCGTTGGTTGTAAATCAGAAAGTTAAGGTTGATGGTGTGTGGTATCAGGCTGCAGAGGATGGCAGACTTGAACCTTTAGAAACAGATACCCATAATTATGCAAACGGCATCTGCTCAGATTGTGGAGAGTATCTGCCTGCAACAGATGAGAACAATGACGGCGTTTACGAAATCTCACATCGAGGTCAGCTTTACTGGTTTGCTGAGTTTGTAAATGCAGGTAATACATCTGCAAATGCAATCCTCACAGCAGATATCGTTGTAAACAAAGGTGTTATAACAGAAGAAACACCGGTGGGATACTATTGGATATCTATCGGTAGCCAATATAATCAGTACACAGGCACTTTTGATGGTAATAACCACGTTATTTCAGGTCTTCGCTCAGATAAAGAGAATTCAAGTTACGTTGGCCTGTTTGGCTATGTAGGTAAAAATGGCGTAGTGAAAAACACAGGCGTTATTAATTCATATTTTAATAATTTTAGTGCCATCGGTAGTGTGGCCGGCGGAAATGAAGGCACAATCATAAACTGTTACAATACAGGTATGGCTTGTGCAGCAGATTCGTGTGTAGCCGGCGTTGTTGGTGAAAACCGCGGTATTGTTGAAAACTGCTACAACACAGGTTATATTATGTGTCGCAATTTCGTTGGTGGTGTGGTTGGATATAACACAGGTGTTATTACAAATTGCTACAACACAGGTACAGTTGGTGGCGAGAGATATATTGGCGGTATGGTTGGTTTAAACGAAGGCACAATTACAAACTGCTATTATCTGGACACTTGCGGTGCGTCAGACGGTAATGCTTCCTCTAAAACTTCTGAGGAGTTTAATAGCGGTGAAGTTGCTTATCTTTTACAGGAAGGCCAGACTGAGGAAATCTGGGGTCAGAAATTGGGCACAGAGGCTTCTCCTACCCTTGGCGGTGACAAGGTTTATCAGGTTGAAAACTGTATTGGTGATCCTGTTTATAGTAACGCAAACGAAAATATAGACCATAATTTTGTAAACGGCTTCTGTACGGTTTGCGGAGGATTTGAGCCTGCAACAGATGAGAACGAAGACGGCGTTTTTGAGATCGGCAATGCAGGTCAGCTTTACTGGTTTGCAGAATATGTAAACGCAGGTAACATATCTGCAAATGCAATTCTTACAGATAATATCGTTGTAAACGAAGGTGAAATGGCTTCTAACTCAACAGACGTAAGAGTCTGGACACCTATCGGTAACAAAAGAAACAAATACAAAGGTACTTTTGACGGTAACAACAAAACTGTTTCAGGTCTTTACTTTAATAACAGTGAAGCAGAATATGTCGGCTTGTTCGGCTACATGGGTGAAATGGGTGCAGTTAACGGTGCAGTAAAAAATATAGGCATAATTAATTCTTATTTCAAAGGTCTTATGTTTGTTGGCGGCGTAGTAGGTTATGCCCAGGGCATTACAATTACAAACTGCTACAACACAAGTACTGTCGTTGGTCAGAATTATGCCGGCGGTATGGCAGGGTATGCCGAAGAGAGTACAGTGGCAAACTGCTATAGTACAGGTGTGATCGATGGTACTGACGGCATTGGTATGATCGGCTGGGTTATGAATATAACGGTCGAAAATTGTTATTACTTAAATACGTCTTGTGATGTCGGTATAGGCAATGTTTCAGATACTGAAAGGTCTATAAAACCAAAGACAGCCGAAGTTTTTGCGAGCGGCGAGGTTGCTTACCTCTTACAGGGCGAGCAGGAAGAACTTGTATGGGGTCAGAAAATCGGCACAGAGACTGCTCCCGTACTTGGCGGCGACAAGGTTTACTACGGCTACGATTCTTGTGCAGATGATGCAGCTGTATATACTAACAATGCAAATGCTACCGATGAAAAGCTTGACCATATATTCGATAATAACAACGGCTTCTGCACATTGTGCGACGGTTTCGAGCCTGCAACAGATGAGAATGAAGACGGCGTTTATGAAATATCTAACGCAGGTCAGCTTTACTGGTTTGCAGATAAGGTAAATAACGATAACGCAAACTTCGGCTCTGCAAATGCTATCCTTACAGCAGACATTGTTGTAAACGAAGGCACTATGTCAGCTGAGTCCGAGGGTGCAAGAGTATGGACACCTATTGGTAACTTTAATAGCAGGTATTCGGGTTCTTTTGACGGTAACAATAAAACTGTTTCAGGGCTTTATCTTAATGAGAGTTCAAAATGGTATGTTGGCCTGTTTGGTTTTGTATACAATGGTACAGTTAAGAACACAGGAGTTATTAATTCTTATTTCTGCGGTAGTAGTGATGTAGGTGCTATAGCAGGCGCATATAACAGTGGCGAAATTATAAATTGTTATAATGAAAGCATAGTTGTTGGCAATAGTTATATAGGCGGTGTTGTTGGTTATAATGAAGATAGCACAATGACTGATTGCTATAATTCAGGTAATGTCAGCGGAAATTATAGAATTGCAGGTGTTGTTGGCTTCAATCAGCGTAGCATAATCAGTAACACTTATAACACAGGCGTTATCGGAACCGGTGAATGTGTTGGCGGTATTGTCGGAGAAAGCGATGGAGGAGCAATCGAATCCTGTTATAATGCAGGAGAAATTATCGGCCGTGACACCTATCGTGTCGGCGGTATAATCGGCCAGAATAGGGACGGCTCAGTTGATAATTGCTATAACATCGGTACAGTTGACGGCACAGACAGTATGTTTGTGGGCGGTATAGCAGGTAATAACATTGAAGGAACCATTACAAATTGTTACTACCTGAACACAGTTTGCGAAGGCGGTATTGACGGCTCTGATTTAGCAGGCTCCGCCGAGGCAAAAACAGCCGAGCAGTTTAGGTCAGGCGAGGTTGCTTACCTCTTGCAGGGTGAACAGGAAGAGCTTGTATGGGGTCAGAAGATAGGCACAGATGAACTTCCCACCCTTGGCGGTGACAAGGTTTACTATGGTTATGCTTCTTGTGCAGATGATGTAGCAGGATATACTAACAATAGTAATGTAGTGGCAGAAAGGCCCGACCATAATTTTGTAAACGGCTCCTGCACAGCTTGTGGTGTCAATGCCTTGTTCTATGCAGAGAGAACCGTGGATTACGACGGTGATGTCAGCGATGAGAGCAAATACTTTATGCAGCTTGATGATGCTCTCAGATATGCTGAAAAGAGCACCCAGAATATTACTACATATTACAGTGAGTGCGCTACTGTAAAGATTCTTTGTAATTATGCAATAGATGAATCTGTAACAGTTACTGTGCCTTCTAACGTAACCCTTGATCTTAACGGCTTTGAGTTAACAAACAACGGCACAATCAACTTTGAATCCATTGATGGCTTCAAGGTGAGTGGCGGTAATTACACAGGCGACGGTACAGTTAAAATCGACGAGTATGACGGTATAATCTTTGAGAATACTCTTTACTACTTCGGCGGCGAGTATACTCCCGGTTCTTCTGACAAGAGAGACCTTGCTCAGGAGAAGGACCGCACATACTTCACAGCAGGCGAGGGTTATGCTGTATACAAAAATGCAGACGGAGCTGTTCTTAATCTTTATAACGCCACAATTAATTCTAATGAATCAGCTCAAAGCGGTGCATACACCAGTGCAATTTATTATAGTGGCAGTGATTCACTGACTGTTAACTTCTACGGTGAAAATAATCTTTATAGCAAAGCAGCCGCAGATGTAGCAGGAATAAATGCTTACTTCGGTCTTGTCCTGAACGGTTTAGGTGAGAACCCTATTATTAATATAAATTGCGAAAATGCAACGGCTTTCAGCTATGGTATCAGTAGTACTGATATTACAATAAATAGCGGTATAGTGAATATCGTTATAGATAACTCAGGTGAGTACTGCATTGGTATCGATGGCGAGAATATAACAGTAGCCAATGATGCCGAGATTAATATTACAACGGGCGATGCAAGTCGTCGATCTGTAGGAATTTATGTTAATAGTAGCATAGTAAATGAGGGCGAAATTAACACAAGCTTTGGTGAAGCTGACATTTCAGCAGGTGTGCTGGTGACAGGTACTAACAAAATCAGTAATAAAGGCACAATGAATGCTCTTGTTTTACAAAGAATTGCTACAGATGATGGTGTAAAAGATGATTATTATACAAGCGGTAATGTGGTTGTTAATAAGGGCTTTTCACCTTTTACCGAGGACGAGTATAATCACGCATTTACTGTTGCAGAGGGTACAAGCCTTTTGATTAATAAGGATGCTTCGTTTGATTTATCTATCCTTAGTGCAGAGGATATCACCATTGAGGGCGAGGTTGCAGTAGACGGTAGACTTATTCTTCCCGAGGGTGTATCTGTCCTTGATATTAAGGACAGCCTCACAAGCCCAACTGATAACGGTACAGTACGCGTTGGTGATAACTCTTATTGCTTTGAATATGGCAAACTTAAGTGTACAAGTGAGGAATGCCACTTAACAGCAGATGACAGTACAAATGTTGCAAACTGCAAGCGTAAGACTGTGTGTGATATCTGTGGTGCTGAGTATGGCGATATAGATGAATTTAATCACGCAGGCAAGCGTATCCCTGAGTTTACATTCGAAACTCCCTACGAAACCGAGGATTCCAAGGAGTGCTATGTAGAGCTTAACTTAATCTGTGAAGACTGTGGTGAATGTGCAGAGTCCACAAGCGGCTATGTAAAACTCACCGAATCCGCAGAGGGCACAGATTGCTTGAATCTCGGATACGAGCTTTACGAAGTAACCTTTGATATTGATGGTGTTGAGTACACAGGTACAAATAAGGTTACTGTTAAGAGCGACAATCACGTTGGTGAGTTTGTAAACGGCTTCTGCTCAGAGTGCGGTGGATTTGAGCCTGCAAAGTACAACGAGGAAACAGGCGTTTACGAAATTTCTAATGCAGGTCAGCTTTATTGGTATGCTCAGAAGCTTAATGAAGAAAACGCTGAGATTTACGCAAAGCTTATAAATGATATTGTAATTCCCGAGGATGCGCCCAACTGGACTCCCATTAACTGTAGTTATGCCTTTTTTGACGGTAACTTCAAGACTGTCTCAGGTCTTAAGTGCGTCGGTGGTGAGTCAGATAGCTATGTAGGCTTGTTTGGTATGGAGGGTTGGTGGTACGAAATCAGCAATCTTCATATTACTGACAGTTACTTCGAAGGAAACTCTTATGTTGGTGCTGTGGTTGCTTGGATGACCAACGGCGGTAGTGTTACTAACTGCTGTGTGACTAATACTACTGTTAAAGGTGACTCATATACTGTAGGAACTTTGGTTGGAAAATTGAGCACTGGTAATGTTATCAACTGCTATGTTGATACAGATAGTCTGGTCGGCTACTATAACGACGGCTACTGTACTGTTGAAAACAACTACTACCTTGCAGACACAGACGACGGCAACGGCGGTAAAACCAAAGAGCAGTTTGAGTCAGGTGAGGTTGCTTACCTCTTACAGGGCGAGCAGGAAGAAGAAATCTGGGGTCAGAAAATCGGCACAGATACTTACCCTGTTCTGAGTGGTGACAAGGTTTACTATGTAACCAACTGTAAGAGTGAGAATATTTACAGCAACACAAATGAAAACGGTCAGCATAACTTTGTAAACGGCTTCTGTACAGTTTGCGGAGGATTTGAGCCTGCAACAGATGAGAACAATGACGGCGTTTACGAAATCGGTAACGCAGGTCAGCTTTACTGGTTTGCTGATAAAGTAAATAACGACTACGAAAACTTCGGCTCTGCAAATGCTATCCTTACAGCAGATATTGTTGTAAACGAAGGCGTAATGTCAGCAGAATCAACAGACGCAAGAGCGTGGACACCTATCGGTAATTATGATAATAATTACACAGGCACATTTGATGGTAACAACAAAACTGTTTCAGGTCTTTACTTTAATAACACTGACACAAAGTATGTAGGTTTGTTTGGCTACATAGGTGAAAATGGCACAGTTAAAAACACAGGTGTTATCAATTCGTATTTTAATGGTTTATGGTTTGTAGGTGGTGTAGTTGGAGCAAACTATGGCACAATCACAAACTGCTACAACTCAGGTGAAGTCAGTGGCGTGTATTTTACAGGTGGTATTGTCGGTCAAAACTGCGGCACAATCACAAGAAGCTACAACACGGGCATAATCGAAGGATTTGAATATATTGGCGGCGTAGCTGGTTATAACGATGGCGGCACAATTACTAACTGCTACAATACAAGTGAAGTTAGTGGTCATTATGAGGTTGGCGGTGTTGTTGGTAAAAATTCTGAGGGCATAATTTCGAATTGTTATAACACAGGTGAAGTTAGTGGTGCAAATGATTATATAGGTGGCGTGGCTGGTGCTAACCAGACCGGCACAATCACAAACTGTTACTATTTAGATACCGCTTA
>JAZQHL010000112.1:0-16730 GCA_045540595.1 Ruminococcus sp. | reverse complement strand
TACTCGCCTGTTTTGAGCATATCGTTTGCCTGAACTACCACAGCACCGATTTTGTGCAGACCCAGAAGAACAACCCAGAAAAGGTAACTTCTTCTGAGAATGAGTAAAACCCTGTCACCCTTCTTGATGCCAAGGGACTTTAAGTAGTTTGCGGCTTTATTGGAGAGAAGCATCATATCCTTAAATGTGAATCGCTTCTCCTCGTTATCTGCTGAGATATACAGAAGCGCCAGCTTGTCGGGCTTTGTTTTTCCCAGCTCATCAATTACATCATAGGCAAAGTTGAAGTCGTCATTCCAAGTAAGCTTGTAATTCTGACGACAATCCTCAAGAGAAGTAAAAGACTCTCTTGACCTGCCTGTATACTTTTCATATATTGCCATTCCTGTGAACTCCCCGGAAAAATTACTTGATAACTACTGCAAGGAACTTCAGGGGTTTTTCCCCGATTGCCTTGAAAGAATGAGGTTTTCCCGAATCAAAATAAATGCTGTCGCCCTTATTCAGTTCATAGGAAATATCCCCGATGTAAAACTTCATTGTGCCTGACAGGATATAGTCAAACTCCTGTCCCTCATGCTCGTGCATCACAGGGGTCTTCTTGGAAGGCTGTGTGGTAACGATCATAGGCTCTGCACGTTTACCGCGGAAGGTGAATGCAAGGTGGGAGTAGTCGTAAGAATCGTTACGGCTGACTGCAATACCCTGGTCCTTCTTTGTAACCACGCAGGTGGAAAGCTTGGGAGAATCACCGCTCATAATATCCACGACTTCCACACCCAGAATATTTGCAGCGTTGTAAAGAAAGCTGAAGGAATAGTCAAGCTGTCCTTCCTCGTAGGCACGGTATTCTTCCACAGACATATCCATCTGATTAGCCATATCCTCAGCAGATATACCGCAGATATCACGGAGTTCTTCAAGTCTGGTTCCGATTTCTTTTAACTGTTCAGTCATAGCGGTTTCTCCTTTTCAAAATTAAGTATTACATCAAGTATAACACATTTTTACAGGCTTGTCACCCGTAATCACTCAGCGTAGTTGTAGCCAATCTCCAGAGCCTTCTTGTTTGAATCAAACAGATGCTGCTTGGAAGCAGGAACTACCTTCTGAAGAGCACGCTCAATATTCTCAAAAGGAATAATGCCACTCTTCTTGATAACGTAGCCGATCATAATCATATTTGCAAGACCTGTGAGGCCTTCATCGTTTGCAATCTTTGTTGCAGGAATGTAGTAAGCCTCAACGTCAGTTCTCTTAACCTTTCTGTCGATAAGTGCGCTGTCAACGAAAATCTGACCGCCTGCAACAGTTGCATCCTCGTACTTATCAAGTGAAGGCATATTCATAACCATAAGGATATCGGGGTTGGAAACAATGGGAGAGCCAACAGGGATATCGGAAATGATAACGGAGCAGTTAGCAGTACCGCCACGCATCTCGGGACCGTAGGAGGGAAGCCAGCTTACTGACTTATCCTCAAGGAGACCCTCATA
Organism: Ruminococcus sp.; assembly: GCA_045540595.1. GTDB lineage: Bacteria > Bacillota > Clostridia > Oscillospirales > Acutalibacteraceae > Ruminococcoides. The sequence goes on along the minus strand of JAZQHL010000112.1, from coordinate 15,234 downwards.
AGCCAGGAACTTTCCGCAGAAAAGGATACCCTGTCCGCCGAAGCCTGCAATAAGCATATTCTTTGTCATAATCTTAGCCCTCCTGTGCGAACTTATCCTTATATACACCCAGGGGATAATAAGGAAGCATATTTTCCTCAAGCCAGTTCAGAGCATTCTGAGGAGTCATACCCCAGTTTGTGGGACAGGTGGAAACAACCTCGATAAGAGAGAAGCCCTTGCCCTCAACCTGATACTGGAATGCCTTCTTGATAGCCTTCTTTGCAGCCTTAACGTTCTTAACATTGTTTACTGCTACACGCTCAAGGTATGTTGCACCGTCTACATTGGAGAGGAGCTCGCAAACCTTCAGAGGGAAACCTACAGTCTGGGTATCTCTGCCGTAAGGAGAGGTCTGTGTAACCTGACCGGGCAAAGTTGTGGGAGCCATCTGGCCGCCTGTCATACCGTAGATTGCATTGTTAACGAAGATGATGGTGATGTTCTCGTTTCTTGCTGCAGAATGAACTGTCTCAGCAGTACCGATAGCAGCAAGGTCGCCGTCACCCTGATATGTAAATACAATGTTCTCAGGATTTGCACGCTTTACACCTGTAGCAACTGCAGGAGCTCTGCCGTGTGCAGCCTGAACCATATCAATATCAAAATAATCATAAGCCATAACTGAGCAGCCAACAGGTGCAATACCGATAGTCTTGCCCTGAATTCCCAGCTCGTCAATAGCCTCTGCTACCAGACGGTGGATAATACCGTGGGTACAGCCGGGGCAATAGTGAAGAACTGCATCTGTAAGTGCCTTGGGCTTTTCAAATACAACTGCCATTAGTTGTTACCTCCTTTGCTTGCTTCCTCAATCTTTGCAAGTACCTCTTCGGGAGTCATAATCATACCGCCTGTGCGGTTGCAAAGATAAACGGGTTTTGTGCACTCTGTTGCAAGCTTGATATCCTCAATCATCTGACCCATATTAAGCTCAACGCTGATAAAACTATTTACTCTGTCAGCAATAGCACGCAGTTCTTTTTTGGGGAAAGGCCAGAGAGTGATGGGTCTGAGCATACCAACCTTGATGCCCTTTGCTCTTGCCATATCAATAGCATTCTTGGAGATACGAGCGGCAATGCCGAAAGCAACAATGCAGATGTCTGCATCGTCCATCATATATTCCTCGTACATAACCTCGTTCTCTTCGATGTATCTGTACTTCTCGTAACGCTCAAAGTTCTTTACCTCAAGTTCTTCGGGCTTAAGGAAGAGAGAGTTTACAATGTTGTGGCTTCTCTCACAGTTTGTGCCTGTAACAGCCCAGGACTTGTCGTACTCTGTAACCTCACCCATATCAAGGGAAACAGGCTCCATCATCTGACCCATTGTACCGTCAGCAAGGAGCATAACAGTCATTCTGTACTTATCTGCAAGGTCAAAGCCCTTGAAAGTCATAGTAACCATTTCCTGAACAGAAGCAGGAGCAAGTACCAGCATGTGGTAGTCACCGTGAGATGTACCCTTTACAGCCTGGAAGTAGTCACTCTGTGAAGGCTGGATACCGCCAAGACCGGGGCCGCCTCGCTGTACGTTTACTACGAAAGCGGGAAGGTCGCAGCCTGCCAGGTAAGAAAGGCCCTCACCCTTAAGGGAGATACCGGGGCTTGAGCTTGATGTCATTGCACGCTTACCTGCAGATGCAACACCGATTACCATATTGATAGCAGAAACTTCACTTTCTGCCTGCAGGAAGGTACCGCCGATTTTAGGCATACGCTTAGCCATATATGCTGCAATTTCAGTCTGAGGAGTAATGGGGTAGCCCAGATAGTGGCGGCAGCCTGCCATGATAGCAGCCTCAGCCAGAGCTTCATTACCCTTCATCAATACTTTTTCTGACATAATCTTTCCTCCTTACTTCTCAACAGTGATTACACAGTCGGGGCACATGGTTGCACAGAATGCACAGCCGATACACTTTTCCTGATCTGTAACAGTTGCAGGATGATAACCCTTCTGATTAATCTCATCAGAGAGAGCAACAATGCCCTTGGGGCAAGCACCTACGCACAGAGCACAGCCCTTGCACAGGTTCTTATTGAATGTTACCTTTGCCATATTCATTTCCTCCATTTTACCAGACTCTTTCCTGAAGAGTCAGAGGTATAATATTTTCATATTTTTCTGAGATTTGGGGATAAATCTGATCCCACACTGAGGTAAATCTCAAGGGAAGCCCTGTTGCCTCAGTAATCTCAGCTATAAAGTCAAAGGATTTTACCACATCTTCTACTGTGGTAAGAGGTCCTATGTTTGAGTTGTTCACAACGCCTGTGAAGGGAATACCTGCCGCAGACTCAATCTCCGCTTTCATCTCAAGCACGTCCTCAAGTGTGCGGGTCAGAGGTCGGTACATATTCACAACCATAAGCATTTCGTAGTCGGTTTTCAATATACCCTCACGGTATCTGCCCAGAGCATAAGCGCCTCTGTCGTCACCGCCTACATCGCAGACGGCAAAAGTGCTTTCGTCGTCAATAATGGCGTAAGCCTCAGAAGGCAGTGCAGGCAAATCCACATTGGAATTTGCAAAGGGAGAAGAAATCATTCTGATTCCCAACTCCTCCAGTCTTTGTGTGCTGTCCTTTGCTCTGTAGTAAGGGTTTACTATATCCAGGTCCGCAAGGGCAACCTTAGCACCTGTTGCCTCTCTGATACGCACTGCGTAGTTGACGGCAATGTTGGTTTTGCCTGAGCCGTAATGCCCTGCGAAAACTGTGATTCTTTTATAGTCCTTTATCATACCAGTACAGTCCAACCGAACTCGTCTTCAACTGTGCCGTTCTGAATACCTGTTACTGTATCGTAGAGTTTCTGAGAAAGTTCGCCGATGGAGCCGTCGCCGATAGTCATAACGTCGTCCTTGTAGCGGAGTGTGCCAACAGGAGAAATAACAGCAGCAGTACCTGTACCGAACACTTCCTCGAGTTTGCCTGCGTTCTGAGCCCCAATCAGCTCATCAACAGAAATCTTTCTCTCCTCTACCTCATAACCCCAGTTCTTGCACAGAGTGATTACGGAGTTACGGGTAATACCGGGAAGGATTGAGCCTGACAGAGCAGGAGTAACAACCTTGCCGTCAATCTTGAAGAAGATGTTCATAGCGCCAACTTCTTCGATGTACTTTCTCTCAACGCCGTCAAGCCAGAGTACCTGACTGTAGCCGCCGTCGTGAGCCTTAACCTGAGCTGCAAGAGATGCTGCGTAGTTACCGCCTGTCTTTGCAAAGCCGATGCCGCCGCGAACTGCACGTACATAGTCGTCCTCAATCCAGATACCAACAGGAGCAAGACCGCTTGCGTAGTAAGCACCTGAGGGTGAAAGGATTACAATGAACATATATGTCTTACTGGGAGCAACACCAAGGAAGTCGTCTGTTGCAATAATGAAAGGACGGATGTAAAGTGATGTACCTGCTGCCTTGGGAATCCAGTCAGCATCAACTGCAACAAGAGCCTTAACTGCCTCAACAAAGTCCTCTTCGGGAAGCTGAGGAATGCAAAGACGCTCGTTGGTAGCGTTTGTACGCTTAGCGTTCATATCGGGACGGAAAAGTCTGGGCTCGCCGTTTGCACCTCTGTAAGCCTTAAGACCCTCAAACATCTCCTGACCGTAGTGGAATACCATTGCTGCAGGGGAAAGAGAAATATTCTCATAGGGAACGATTCTTGCATCGTGCCAACCCTGACCCTCTGTGTAGTTCATAATGAACATGTGGTCAGTGAAAATCTTACCGAAACCCAGTTTTGACTCATCCTGGGGCTTTGCCTTGGGACAAGTGGTTTTTGTGATTTTAATATCTAACATATCTGACACTCCTTCAAATAAAACTTAGTACAATTTTATGTATACGCACATTCCCAAAGGAATAATGCAAAAACGCCCTGAAGCAAGGTATGCTTCAGGGACGATAAAAACACCGCGGTACCACCCGGATTGCCACAGTTTGACTGTGACCGCTTTTGAATCCTTTAACGGAGATAAGCCGAAGCAGCTTAACGGCATCAGTCCCTCAGTGATAAGGGAAGTGCTTTAGGCAACCCTGCTCGGGAACGACATGCGACTATTCTGAACATCGGCTTTCAGCACACACCGACTCTCTGTGGATACATCGTAACCGCAACTTTCCGTCAACGCATTTACATATATAATACAAAATAAAAGATTAGTAAATATATTACTACAAAAAACCCGAGTTTGTCAAGTTTTTTTCACTATTAAGGGCAAATCAGGGGATAATCTCCGAATTGCCCTATTAATGGCTGAATCTGTATATTCCAGTTGGATATTTTGACAACAATCAATGATGCATAACACCACGGGAGGACTTTCTCTCTTCGGGTTTGATTTCGCCTGCTTTTGTCAGGGCAATCTTTGTAAGCAGAGGTCCTACCAGTTCGTAAATCATAACTGAGAACAGTGTGATGTTACGGATAACGTCAGCCTGTGCACCGCCGATTTCCACTGATGCAATCAGTGTCATACCCAGTGCCACACCTGCCTGAGGGAAGAGTGTAATACCTAAGTAGTCCTGAACATTCTTGTCGCAGTGAGTAATCTTTGCACTGAAGGAAGCACCGAAGTACTTACCAAGGCAACGGAAGATGATATATACAACGCCAACCACAACCATAGTCCACTGTGTAAATACAGAAAGCTGAAGCTCTGCACCTGAAAGCACAAAGAACAGTGCAAACAGAGGACCTGTCCAGCGGTCAAGTCTGTCCATAAGTTCTTCTGAGAAGTCACACATATTGCAGAACACTGTGCCCATCATCATAAGCAGAAGCAGTGAAGAAAATCCGCAGTGAACACCGCCGATATTAAACTTAATCTGAGAAATTGCAACACCTACAAGCACATAGGCAACTGTAATGGAAAGTCGTTTGCTTCTGGAGTGGAAAAGTCGCTCTGTATAAGACAGCAGTGCACCTAAGATACCGCCTGCCACAACAGAAAGTACAATCTCTACAAGTGGCTCAACAGCAATGGAAAGCAGGTCCATGTGACCTGAGTTTACAGCCTTTGCCGCACCTAAGGAAACAGCAAAAACAATAAGACCGATTGCATCGTCAATGGCAACTACAGGCAGAAGCATCTGAGTTACAGGGCCCTTTGCCTTGTACTGACGGACTACCATCAGTGTAGCCGCAGGAGCAGTTGCAGATGCAATAGCACCCAGAGTAAGTGCCACAGGAAGGTCTACAACCTCAGGCATAAGGAAGGAAAGTCCGATAAGTGCAGCATCAACAAGGATAGTTGCACCCACTGCACCGAAAAGTGCAATAATCACTGCCTGTTTACCTATCTGTTTAAGACTTGAAAGTCTGAACTCGTTACCGATTGTAAATGCAATGAATCCAAGTGCCGCCTCAGAAAGGATATGGAAACTTTCCACATTCTCAAAGGAGACAAAGCCCAGTCCCTCAATGCCCAGAAGTCCCAGACAATAAGGGCCGATAAGGATACCTGCAACAAGGTAACCTGTAACAGCAGGAAGTCCCAGAGGCTTACATAATCTTGTCATCATAAGACCTGCAAAAAGTGCAATTGCAAGGCTCAAAAGAACAGTCATAATTCTTACCTGATTTCTTTAGTATTACTTTTATAATGAATATCCCCCTTGAATGGCTAACGCCATTCTTTCCCCCTTTAGGCAAGGGGGACATTAACAGAATATTCATAAAGCGTCTCAAATGATAATCCTTTAGTACATCTTTGTCAATGGATTAATAGACTTTTCGACAAAAAAGCAAGGAGACCCCCGAATTCAGGGTCTCCTTTTGTGTATCTTTTCATTTTTAAAAACTCTTTTACCTGCAAAATCCTGAAAGGCAATCTCCTTGTCTGCAATAGTCCTTGTGAGTTTTAAAATAAAGACTTTATAATTTCCGTAAATTCCTCAAAGGATACCCCCAGGCTTTTGGCATAGGCAACATCACTCTTTATCCGCTCCTGTATCATCATACCACGTAAATATGATATATCCTGTGCTGACAGTTCTCTGACAAAGCAACCTCTGCCCACTGCTGTGTCAATAAAACCGTCACGTTCCAATTCTTCCCACGCACGTTTGACAGAAATAACGCTTATCTTCAGTTCAGTTGCAACAGTACGGATAGGCGGCAGAGGACTGCCTGATGAAATGTCACCCCGTATTATGCTGCCTGCAATCTGGTCATACAACTGACGATACAGAGGTAAATCCGATGAATTTGAAATGCTTAAGTTCATCATAAATCCAGTTTCTCAAATCTCTTTGCTGACACCTTGTATCCCAACAGATTAAGAAGCACAAACAACACAATTCCTGCAAGCAACACAGGTATCTGCGCAAGCATACCATCGGGTGTAGAGGAATCAAGGTATGCACTTACAGGAGACTGAATATACTGTGCCAGAGCCTCTGCAACAAGGATAAACAGCATAAAGAATCCGCCTGCACAAAGCATTGGTTTTAGTATTTTATGACCTGTTTTGTAAAAGCCGGCCAGATAGATAAAGTTGAATCCGCCGAACATAATGAAAACAAAACCGAAGAAAGCAGGGTTAATATCAATGCCCCCCTGATTTACTCCACCGCCGTAAAGAATGTGAGAAATCACCGCAAAAATCACTGCAACAAGAATATTAGCCAGTTCATAAACACAAACAGACAGAAACCTTGCCTTGACAGCATCGCTTTTCTTTATGGGAAGCAGAGTGGTGTACTCAATGTCCTTGTTTGCCTTGCCTGAAGTAAAAATGTTGTTCACAACCACTACCACAGAATAAATAAATGCTACATAGTAACAGTAATCAGGTATGAGCAACATCGCACCCATCAGCACAAAAATAAAAAACAACGGGTGTACAGAAAGCATATATTCCTTATAAAGCAACTTTTTCATATTCTCACTCCCTCTCCAGATGAATCATAATATCTTCAAGTCCTATTCTTGCAGTATTCGCACCTGCAGAAACAAAATCATCCTCATCCTCAGCCTTTATCATAGCCTCGTAACCGAAGGTATTTTTCCTCATACCGATAAGTTTTTTCTCAAGTTCAGGTGTCAGCGCACCGCCCGATACCGCACGGTACTCCTCGGCAAATGACTCTTTATCCGCACTCGAGATAATTTTTCCACCCTGAATATAGGTGATGTAGTCGGCACACTTCTCAAGGTCAGAAATAATGTGGGTAGAGAAAAGAATACTGTGCTGACCGTCTGCAATCAAATCAATAAAGATACCGATAATTTCGTCACGGGACACAGGGTCAAGTCCTGAGGTAGGCTCGTCTAAAAGCAGAAGCTTTGCTCCGTGAGAAAGTGCCATGGCAAGTGCAAACTTCACCTTCATACCTGCAGACAATTCCTTGATTCTCTTGTTTTTATCAAGAGAAAACTTCTCAAGGTAAGAATCAAACAGACTCCAATCCCAGTTATCGTAGAACTTTGAAGTCACCTTTGCAACAGTTCTGAGTTTATATGTGGGGTAATAATCCACACCGCCCAGCACAACACCTATGTTCTGCTTGACAAAAAGTTCATTCTCCTTCACGGATTTTCCCATAAACTCAATCACACCCGAGTCAGCGTGCACAAGCCCAAGAACAGACTTAATGGTTGTGGTCTTACCTGCACCGTTTCTGCCGATAAAGCCCATAACGGTGCCTTCTTCAACGCAGAAAGACACATCTTCCAGCGCAAAAGTGTCAAACTTTTTGCAAAGCCCCTCAATTTTCAGAATACTCATATACATTCCTCTTTTCGCACATATTTTCAGCACAAAAGGAGTGTGCTTTGTTATTGCCTTGCACGCGTCTTTGTGTTTATTGTGCATATTCATTATACACAATTTTAAAAAATTGTCAATGCCCTTTTTAAAATAATTCCTTTTAACAATCAATCACTCCACACCGTGCATAAACGACCAATATCCATCAGAAAGGTTAATATATAAATAGTTTCCACCTCATCCGCCTCACTATGTTCGGCACCTTCCCCTCAAGGGGAAGTCTCTCACAGACTCCATCCCCAACCCGTAGGGACGACCAATGGTCGTCCGAAAGGCTTCTCATAGAGGCAATGGCACGGATGAGCACTGCTCATCCCTACGCGAAGAATCAATCCCCCACAATACAAAAACCGATCTTGGAAGTACAAAAAAACACAAAAGACTGCTCTGACAAATATGCCAGAGCAGTCAAGCCACAAATTTACTTAATCATTCTATCTGTTATAAACAGTAACCGCAGTAATTATTTCTATTTATAGCAATTTAGTTTTCCAACATAATATCATACAAAGTACCGCTTAGCCAACACTCATTATTAATTATGCTGTTAATCTCTATGTTTGCACAATACTTTTGAATTTCAGATGCATCCTTAATATTGACAACATTGTCATCATTAACATCAGCACACATCAACTCAAATTCTCCAATTGATGCTATTTTTGCAATCCATTTTTGAATGAGAGTAGCATCCTTAATGTTGATATATCTGTCACCATCAGCATCACCATAGTAACCGAAGTTATCTGCTAAAACTGCAATGATTTTTAAATCAATCACATCACTTACAGCAACAACTTCACCTTTAACATTCAAAGCGGTTACAACGATTATGTATTCACCGTCAGTTTCAAAATTCCACATACAATCGGGAAGAGTCGAATATACAGTTTCAACAAGCTCATCACTTCTGTATACAGTCAGTTCATATTTATCGGCTCCACCTATAGTTCGCCAAGAGAAACCAACTGATTTTTCTTTGCTATTCTCCACGGATGCAACAAGTTCTATAGATGTGGGTTTCATATACTCAGAATATTTAGCCCCGTGCGGTAAATAAAATTTCTTTGCAGTTCCATCAGGATAAATAATCTTGCAATCCTTGGCAGTATTACATTCTAAACACGGATATCCTGCAAATCTTATTTTTCTGGAAGACAGACTAACAAGATTAATTGATGTATCAAAATAATCATGTTCACCTAATGTAGTAAGGTCTTCTCTATAACTGTCCCCACAAGTGCAAGCATAGATTATGTATCCGTATTCAGTACAGGAAGAGGGAAATCCGAGTGAAGAGTATTCATGAACATGTTCACCACTGTCTTCCACTGAAAACTCCACCTTATCGCTATATACAAAATAGTTAGAAGTATCTATTAAATCGTTATTAAGTGAAACTACATAACCTATATAATCTCCTGGTGAAAGTAAAAGCTTATACTGAGTTGTTGTTAAGTTAAACAACCAATGTAACGGCGTATCGTTGCCTGATTTATAAATTATCAGTTCATAGCAATCAGCCCCGCTAGCCGCTTCCCATGTAAATGTTGTCTGCTCTGTGCCTGTTCCTGGCACAACCGTAAGAACAGGTTTCTCAGGTAAGCAACTATCACAAGTATATACCGTCTTATATTCGCCCGTATACTCCTTATATCCACACCAGCAGGATCTGTATCCCTTATGAGGATGTGCTGCTTCATATCCTGTATTTTCCCACGACGCAAAAACTTGCCCTGTATATTGAACATCTCCGCAAGAACATTTGTTATATTCTTTATGCGGATGAGATGATTCAGCATATACCGAATAGGAATGTGTGTGTTTCTTTTCATTCCAAAGTTCTAATAACTTTGCTCGAGTAGCAGGACCGACTCTACCGTCAACCTCTAAACCATAAGCACTTTGGAACTGTTTAACCACTGCCTCAGAATTCTTTCCATAAGAACCGTCAACATCTATTGAATATCCTAACTGATATAAAACCGCCTGCACCCAGGATACCGTCGAACCCTTCATTGTAGGAGAGGTATAGTAAATTGTACTGGTAGGCATTGTATAATCATCAGGATTCGTACTAATATTTCCTATAGTTGAAGCACTTGAATTTGTTGATCTCGAAATAGATACTTTGTTTCGACTTGTATATTTAATTGTATGAATATACACTTGACAATTATAATTTCCACTCCAGTTGGAATCTAAAACCCTTACACCAGTAGAATCACAAGATATTGCAATCGCAGAATGACCGTCATCTAAACGAATTAAATCGCCCGTTTTTATGTAATTAGATGAATTTGAATAATTATAAGAAAAAGTTCCAATATATGATGTTGTTACCTTATCTGTTTGACTTGTGTGAAAAACATACCACTCAGCAAAAGATGCAAAACCAAAGCAAGACCAACCATCGGGTCCATGTGCTATACCATCAGAATAATAAGTTACAGGAAACTGACTAACAGACAACGAACCAAACTTCTCTTTAAACCATGTTTTTGCTAAAATACTGCTCAGTTTACAATTACCACACGAATGACCAGAAGACTTGCTTCCACAAGCACTAGTATGAGTTGTTGTAAAATATGAACCTTCGCCTAATATTTCATACAACTTATATATTTTATCATTTGCCTCACTATCAGAGATTTTGCTAGGAGTTGTCGCTGCCTCTACTGGCAAAGCGTCAATCGTAAACATACTCACCACCATAATCAGCGAAAGCAGTAAACTCAACCATTGTTTTGTCCTTTTCATGCAGAAAACCTCCTCATAATTATTAATTAATTTTATTTTGTCTTATGACAGGACAAAATACCTCTGGGATTATGGTAACATCAAAATTGTCCTATGTCAAGACAAAATCAAGTGTTCGGGAGGTACGGAAATGGCAAGAATAATCGATGGAAACGATATGAATCTTATCGGCGACAATGTACGCCTTCTGCGTAAAAAACGCCGTATGAGTCAACAAGCTCTTTCCAACAAGCTGGAGCTTATGGGCGTATATGTGTGCCGCGGCTCCGTGTCCCGAATCGAGGACAAATCCAGAACTGTCACTGACATTGAGCTGTATGCCATTGCAAAGGCACTGGAAGTCAATATGGAGGAGCTGTTCTGCACTCAGCCCCTGAGCAATCATAATATAGATAAATCCTGATGTCACAGCAAAAAACGAGGCTGTGACTTTTTTATTGCAATAATCCCGTCCTACAACAATCCCCTGCAAACAAAAAGCACCTCTTTCAGTAGCGAAAGAAGTGCTGAAAAATATTCTGCAATTAATATAAAAATCATTCCTGCGGAGCAGATTCCATAAGGGATTCCCAGAGTTCAAAAACCTCTGCCTGTTCAGCCTGGAGGCTTTCGAGTTTTGCGGTGAGTTCCATGAGTCTTTCGTAGTCACCCACCACTTCGTCGCTTTGCAGAAGAGTCTGGATTTCTTCAATCTCCGCATCCAGTTCTTCTATTCTCTGCTCAGCTTTTCTGAGGTCGTTCTGACGTTTCCGCTCACGGGCTTGCTCCTCTTTGCGGAGTTTGTAGTCGTTTACCTTAGGCTTTTCGGGCGTTTGTGCACTTTTGGGAGTTTCCTCTCTCTGTGCAGTTTTCTCAGCATAATAGTCGTAGTTACCTAAGTATTCGGTAACGCCTTCGGGCGTCAGTTCAATTATCCTGTCAGCCAGTTTATTGATGAAATATCTGTCGTGGCTGATGATAAGCATTGTGCCCTCGTACTCTGAAAGAGTTTCCTCCAGTGCTTCCCGGGAAGGAGTATCAAGGTGGTTTGTAGGCTCGTCAAGAAGGAAAAAGTTTGCACCTGAGAGCACCAGTTTCAGCAGGGATATACGTGCCCGCTCACCGCCGCTGAGTGTAGATATGGGCTTGAAAACATCGTCACCTTTAATCAGAAAAGCACCCAGTGCTGTGCGTATCTGTGTGTTATCCATCTGAGGATAGGAATCACTTATTTCATCAAAAGCAGTTTTCTTGGGGTCCAGGTCAGCCTGCATCTGGTCAAAGTAACCTGTGTCAACCCTTGCTCCGAATGTAAGCTGGTCGTACTCTGCCTCATAAAGTCCGCAGAGAACCTTGAACAGAGTAGTCTTTCCGCAACCGTTGGCACCTACTATGAACACCTTCTCGCCTCGTCTGATGTGAAGATTCACATTCTGAAGCACCTGCTTTGAGCCGAAACTCTTGCTCAGATTACGGCAGATAAGCACATCGTTACCGCTTTCACGGTCTGGCTCAAACCTTAAGTGAATGTGGCTTTCCTCACCCTCGGGCTTTACAAGGCGTTCTCTGATTCTGTCCGCCTCTTTCTGCTTGCTGGCAGCAGTGATGAAGTTATGCTCTCTGCCCCAACGTCTCTGTTGTTCCACAATGCCCTCAATGCGTCTTATCTCACGGCTGTCTTTTTCGTAAAGCTTCTGAGCCGCCTCAAGTTCACGGGCTTTCTTCTCCATAAAGGTGGTGTAGTTTCCGTCATAAACCCTGATTCGTTTATGCTCAAGTTCAATGGTCTTGTTGGTAACCGCATCAAGGAAGTATCGGTCGTGGCTTATGATAAGTGCCGAGCCTTTGAAATCCTTGATGAAGCCCTCAAGCCACCTTACGGAGTTAATATCCAGATGGTTTGTAGGCTCGTCCAGAAGCAGAAAATCCGCACCCGAAAGCAGAAGCTTTGCAAGGGAAAGTTTTGATGCCTGACCACCGCTGAGAGTACCTACCGCACGGCTGAAATCCTCCTCGGAAAAGCCCAGACCCAGCAGTGCCGCTCTTGTACGGCTTCTGTAGGTAAGTCCTCCGTCGTTGTTGAATTTATCAATGAGGGCAGTCTGCTTTGCAATGAGGATATCAATATCTCCTTCACCCTTATCAATGCTGTGGGTAAGTGCTTCAATCTCCTTCTCCATATCCATCAGATGAGCAAAGACTGTCAGAAGTTCATCAAAAACAGTACGCTCAGGATACACACAGGCGTGCTGACGCATATAGCCCACGGTTGTGTCACGGGAAATAAAGATATCTCCCATAGTGGGGCTGAGTTCACCTGTAATAAGCTTGAAAAGAGTGGTTTTACCTGTGCCGTTTCTGCCGATAAAGCCCACACGATCACGCTTTTCAATATCAAAACTCACATCTGAAAACAGATTTCTCTCTATAAAGGTCATAGTAAGACCGCGGACACTCATCACCGCCACAGCAACCACCTCTTTTCCTTAAAAATAAATCTGTTGAATTATAGCATATATTTATGCCGAGTGCAACCATAAGGGCTCAGACAGGTGCATTTTTCTGCCCTACAAGACATACAGAAAAGGGCCTGCAGATACAAGCCCTTTTCACAGCAAACAAACAGAATATTTTACTTTTTCACTTTGATTATACTTTTAAGTCTTGGTCTTTTTTGAAGATACACAAACTACTGCCACCGCCACAAGCACAAAGGCTGAAGTCATCAGGCAGATATTTGCAAACACATCTCCTGTCTGGGGTGATTTGTCTGAAGTATCCGCATCTGTAGAAGGTGCAGGCAGGGTTTCCTCCTGCTTTTCTGTTACAACCTTCACTCTGTTCTGAGCACTTTCGTACTCTTTGCCGATAACTCCGCCCAGATGCTCACTGATGTAAACCTCCAGAAGTTCAGCATCAAGCATTCCGCTGTTGCTTATAATCTTCGCATTATCAAACATTGTAGCCCCCGAGCCGTGGTCAAGAAGCAGATAGTTATGAGAAGCAAGGGTGTATGTCTTATTAACATCAAGTGCCTCATACTCACCTGTTTTGCTGTTTAAAACTTTTACGTCAGAAACTCTTCTTGCTCCCTCAACACTGACAAAAGCCATATTTTCATCAAATTTTACAGACGAGGGAATGTATGAGTTCAGGGTATAGGTCAGACCCGATACATGCTGAAAAGAGCCGTTTTCATCGGGGTAAGCACTGACACTCAATTCAAGAAAATCAAGTATCTGCTGACCTGTTACCTCAGCCACAACAACTGTGTTATTGAAGGGATAAACGCTGAAGATATCGTTGTAGGTAACCTGGCCTTTATCAAGCTGAGCACGGATTCCGCCGCCGTTGATAACACCCACGTCAGCCCCTGTGACAAGTCTGAAGGCATCAGCACAGAAGTCGCCCAAGTTTGTCTGGGTGTGGCGGACAAGCCGGTTACCCTCTTCATCAGCAAAAACAAGGTCTGTTTCACTTGTGCCTATAACACGGTTTCCAAGTTTGCCGTATTCTTCTTTAATCTGCACTATGTATTCATCAATGCCTGAATCGGTACTTGTAAGATTCTCTGAAGGGATAAGTTCCGTTGTGATTTCACCTTCTGAAATGGTAAGTCTGCCGATATTTGCAAACTTTGTGCCTGTGGAGGAAACCACAACTTCATTTCCGCCTTTATCTTCTACTGTCATATTCTCAACAACGCTGTGAGAATGTCCGTCAAGCACCGCGTCAAAGCCTGCTGTGTTTTTTATGAGGGTCTGTGCACTCCACTTTTCATACACATCTTCTGTACCCAGATGAGAAAGACCTACAATATAGTCAGCACCTGCAACCTTTGCGCTGTCAACAGCCTTCTGCACAGTGCTGTACAGTGTTTCACCGCTGAAATTGTAGATGTATCTGCCCTCTTGGTCCATAAACTGAACAGGTGAAGAAGAAGTCAGGGTATCGGGAGTTGTGATGCCGATGTATGCTACATCAACATCACCATAGGATTTGATAACGTAAGGCTCAAAAACAGGTGTGTCCTCACCTGACTTGTAAAAATTACTGCAGACAGGCTTTGTATGAAGGGAATCGCGGATTTCAAAAAGCCTCTGAAGTTTATAGTCAAACTCGTGATTACCGAGAGTTATGGCATCATAGCCCACCATATTCATTATGTTGACAATATATTCCCCCTTGGAGATTGCACCCAGAGTATCACCCTGAACAAAATCACCCACAGAAACAACGCCCACGAACTCGTTTTCTTTCTTGAGTTCATTCTTGAGTGCCAGAAGTTTTGAGTACCCTTCAACAGCACAGTGAACATCGTTTTCATAGAGGATTACAATATCGGAATTCCGGGCATCTTCGGAAGTTCTTTCAGAAGCAAAGACTCCTGCTGAAGAAACCGCCGACAAAAACACCACAAGGCAGAGAATTACAGTCAATGTCCTGTGCAGATATTTACGGTAAAAATTCACGCGTATCATAATAATCACCTCAAATTCAGTATATCACAACAACGATAAATATCAAGGTTTTGATAATATTATACCTTTCGTTGGGCAAAAATGACAGGTGAAGAGCGAAAAACACCCCCGCATCAAAGATACGAGGGTAATGAAATATTATTCTTAAGAAAAATATGAAATGATCCTGACGGATTATGAAATTTTCTGC
>JAZQHL010000111.1:0-3946 GCA_045540595.1 Ruminococcus sp. | reverse complement strand
AACCTTGACACCAATGTGACGGATACCCAGAGCAAATACAAATCTATGAAGTTCTCTTGTTTTTGACTTCTCAATTGCATCTATCAGATTCTGGGCTGATTTTTCACCCTTGCGCTCAAGGGAAGAAATATCTTCAGCTCTGAGTCTGTAAATATCAGTCGGAGATTTAATAAGTCCGTTTGCAATAAGTTGTTCAAGTATCGCAGGACCCATACCCTCAATATCCATTGCATCACGGCAAACAAAATGAATAAGATGGCGCATAAGCTGTGCAGGACAATCGGTATTTGTGCAACGATAAACAGCCTCACCCTCTTCCTTGGAAATAGGGCTTGAGCAGGAAGGACAAAGTTCAGGGAATTTATAGGGCTGAGAATTCTCTGTATGACTTACTACAGATACAACCTCAGGAATAATTTCGCCTGCTTTTCTGATAATTACGGTATCACCGATTCTTATATCTTTATCCCTAATGTAATCTTCATTATTCAGGGTTGCACGGGATAC
Organism: Ruminococcus sp.; assembly: GCA_045540595.1. Taxonomy (GTDB): domain Bacteria; phylum Bacillota; class Clostridia; order Oscillospirales; family Acutalibacteraceae; genus Ruminococcoides. The sequence goes on along the minus strand of JAZQHL010000111.1, from coordinate 3,439 downwards.
GGTTGAGCCTGCAAGAAGTACGGGCTCAAAAATACCGACAGGTGTAACAGTACCTGTTCTGCCTACATTGAGTTCTATATCAAGCAGTACAGTTTCTTTTTCCTCAGGGGGATACTTATATGCCTCTGCCCATTTGGGATACTTAGCTGTACTTCCGATAAGTTTTCTGTGCTGAAAATTATCAACCTTTACAACTGCACCGTCGATACCGTATTCAAGTTCACCGCGAAGGTTGCCGATACGTTCAATTTCAGTGATGACATCTTCTATGTTATCAAAAGTGTTGTAAAAAGGCGCTGTGGGAAATCCAAGCTCAGTGAGATAATCAAGAGACTGTTTATGAGAGGAAATCTCTGCACCCTGCACCTGCTGAATATTGAAAATAAATATATCGAGTGTGCGCTTTGCAGTTACAGCACTGTCTTTTTGTCTTAGGGAGCCTGCAGCTGCATTACGGGGATTCTTGAAAGGTTTTTCACCATTATCGAGTTGCTCATTACACAAACGTTCAAAGGTCATAAAGGACATATAGACCTCACCTCTGACCTCAAGGTATTCGGGAGCATTTTCGATAAATTTTGGCAAAGAATCGATAGTCATCAGATTCTCTGTTACATCTTCACCTGTTGTGCCATCTCCGCGGGTTGAGCCACGGAAAAATCTACCACTTTTGTACTCACAGGATACAGAAAGACCGTCAAATTTAGGCTCTACAATATAGGTAGGATTCTCTACAACTTCTCTTACTTTACGGTCAAAATCTCTGAGTTCATCGTGAGAAAAAGCATCGTGGAGACTTTCCATTGGCACCTGATGAACAACAGGAGAAAACTTTGCAGATTTGGTACCACCAACGTGCATAGTAGGAGAATCTGCAGTTTTAAGTTCAGGGAACTCTTCTTCAATATTCTCAAGTTCACGCAGAAGCATATCATATTCAAAGTCAGATATTTCAGGACTGTCCTGATTATAATATCTGTCATTGTGATATTCGATAAGACGACGGAGTTCCTGAGCACGGGCCGCTGCCTCGATAAATAGCATATTAAGACCTCTCTATTACTTATTTACAGCAGAAGTTCCTTTTTCGCGGAGATATGTGGATTCCATATCTGCAAGGTGAAGTTTTACTGCCAGCGGATATTTTTCATAAGCCTGACTTAGTGTGAAGCCCTGACTGTCATCAAAACTGCCCATATGCCAGCGAATAGCCATAGCTTCATCAAGATGCAGACGCATAAAACGTTCAATGAGAAATACGGATTTTTCACCGTGACCAAAGGGGAATTTATCCTCGATTGAATAGAAGGGCTGTTTCTCCCACTGACCTGTAAGTTCATTTTTTACATTACGAGTAGAAATTTTATAAAACTCTGCTTTACATACATCATGGAGAAGTGCACAGATAGCAAAACTTTCTACAGAGTCAACGCCTTCTTCAAAATGCTTTTCCATCATTGTGTTGAAAACACTGACAGAATGCATTACAAGACCGTTTTCACAAGCACAGTGATACTTGGTGCTTGCAGGTGCTGTGAAAAAATCGGTGTTCTGTAACCAACTAAGAAGTTCCTTAGCACCCGGACGCTGAACGTTTTCGGTAAATATTTTAATAAACTCTTCTTTTGCTGTCATAATTTACACCTCACAGAAGTTCCTGATTATATATTGCACGTTCACCGCCAATAAACTTAGGACGGGTACGTGCACAAATTACAATTGCTTCACCTATTGTACGTGTTGCTGTTTTCACGGGTACAGCAGTTGCACGAAGATGCATACCGATAAGGGTGCCGCCTACATCCATACCTGCATCGGCTCTGATGTTTTCAACCATAACCGGGTCATCAAACAATGAATATGCCAGTGTGGCACTTGCTCCTCCTGCGTGAGCATGAGGCACAACATTCACAATATCAAGCCCGAATTTGTTGGCAACAGCACGCTCAACAACAAGAGCACGATTAAGATGCTCACAGCACTGTGCTGCAAGAAAAACACCTCGGGATTTAAGTTCAGGCAAGAGAACATCATAAAGTGCTTTTGCTGCATCTGCACTGGAAGCGGTGCCGATGTGGTTACCGCAGATTTCACTTGATGAGCACCCCAGAACGAAAACTGAGCCTTCTGAAAGATTTGCTTTTTCAAGAAGTTCTGATATAACGGAACGTGCATCATCTTTAATTTTTTCAATAAATTTATTATCTAACATAATAATTCCTCGCATAAACAAAACAGGCATCCCCTGATATAGAGGATGCCCATTAATCAGCAATAATTATTCCTCGGTAGCTTCCTCAGCTGCAGGAGCTTCCTCTTCTGTTGCGGGAGCCTCTTCAACTACCTCTGCCTCGGGCAGAAGTGCTCTGACGGAAAGGCTTACACGCTTCTTATCGAAGTCGATACCAACAATCTTTGCCTCAAGCTCGTCGCCTACTGCAACTACATCCTGGGGCTTCTCAACATGCTGGTTGGAAAGCTGTGAGATGTGAATAAGGCCATCGATGCCGGGAATGATTGTAGCAAATGGACCGAATGTTGTGATGCCTGCAACCTTAACCTTGCATACTGTGCCTTCAGGATAATCACGACGGAGAATCTCCCAGGGATTGTCCTCTGCCTTCTTGTAACCGAGAGAAATCTTGCTTGTCTCGGCGTTGAAGTCCTTAACATAAACCTCGATTGTATCGCCAACGCTTACAACCTCAGAAGGATGCTTGATTCTGGACCAGCTGAGCTCGGAGATGTGAATCATACCGAATACGCCGCCAAGGTCTACGAATACACCGTATGTTGTCATGGACTTAACAGTACCTGTGTAAGTCTTGCCAACCTCGATGCCTTCCCAGAAAGCAGCCTTGAACTCAGATCTCTGATCTTTGAGAACGCTCTTGATGGAGCCAACAATCTTCTTGCGTCTGCCACGCTGGGAAACCTCAAGAAGTCTGAACTCAACTTCTGTATGAAGAAGAGGAGTAAGATCGTCCATACGAACGATAGATGCCTGAGAAGCAGGAATGAATACACGGTTGTTGCGTGCGAATACGATAACGCCACCGTTAACTACCTCGATAACCTCACCTGTGAGAACTGCGTTCTCCTCAGCAAGCTTAACGAGCTCATCCCAATCCTTCTTAGCGTCAACTCTACGCTTGGAAAGCATAATAGTACCTTCAACGTCGTTGGTCTTCATAATGAGGAGTTCTACCTCATCACCAACAGACACGAAGTCGTGGGGATCGCTTACAGGGCCGAAAGAAAGCTCTACAGCAGGAATAAAGCCAGCCTGCTTTCTGCCGACATCAACATATACCTCTGTGGGAGTTATGCTGATAACAGTACCCATTACCCTCTCGTTTGTATTTAAGCCTTTGAGGTTCTCTTCCAGAAGAGCCTCAAAATCTTCAGTTTCGTTTGTTACACCGGACTTGGTCATTTC
>JAZQHL010000110.1:0-38829 GCA_045540595.1 Ruminococcus sp. | reverse complement strand
GGTCAGAAGATGACCGAGCTTGTACCCGGCACCGTTGACGCAAGCCTTGAGAAGCACGTTCCCGTTGTATCCGTAGAGGGCAACACAGTTTCCGTAGAGGTTGGCGAAGTCGCCCATCCTATGGTTGAGGAGCACTTCATTCAGTGGATTTATCTGCTGACAGACAAGGGCGGTCAGATCAAGTATCTGAATCCCGACGAAGCACCCAAGGCAACCTTTGCTCTCAGTGACGAGAAACCCCTGGCAGTATACGAATACTGCAATCTCCACGGACTGTGGAAGACAGACATCTGATAAAGAATAAATCCCAAGCGGTAAAGGAAAAGGGCGTATGCATTTTAGTGCATACGCCCTTTTTGTGGGGAAATCTTATACTCAACTTGCGGTATTATCTTTTATTCCTGCAACGAGTTTCTGAATCTCTGTTGCATCCTTGACGTTTACTTCTCCGTCACGATTCACATCGGAAATTCTGTCATCGAACATTCCGTTTTCACCCTGTCCGCTTTCTGCAAAACCGCATACATATTCATACTCTGTGAATTTCTCAATTTTTGCAATACACTTCTGAATCAGGGTTGCATCTTTTATGGTAATTTCTCCGTCTCTGTCAGAATCTCCGCGTTTTTCACCCAGACCGAAATCCTCAAACACAGCCTCGATTCCGTCAATCTGTGCATCCCAGGCTTCTCTGAGAGTATACACCTTCATATCCTCGGTTGTAATTATATGATATCCAAGGGTATAAGGATAATAAATATTGTACATCTGCAGAAGATACTTGTCTCCAAAGGCTCCTGCAGAAAAAGCCGGCGAGCATATATTCTCTCCTGAGAAAACAAGGATATAGTCAGGTGTTGCCTCATCTTTGGTACTGTAATGTTCGTATGCATCACGATATATATAGCTCTTCATATCCCAGTTTACCGCATCCCAGTAGCGTGGCTCCTCAACATCCTCGTAGAAATGCATTGCGTACACAAGCTCATAGGGCGAGGTTTTTACATAGTTTTCGGGAAGTATGGTAGAAAAATCGTTTGCTTCATACTTTGCGGTGATTGATTCTTCTGATGTAGCAGCACCAAAAACAGTACAATCCTCAACATTTTCCAGGGTCTTGATTGTTGCTACTGAGGAACGCACCATAACAAGGGCTCTTTTGTCCGAATTACGCAGAAGTTCATCTGCGCTTGCATCAAAATACTTTGCAAAGAAAGCCTCGCCTTCTGCCAGAACCCTCTGATGCAGGTTATCAAGATATTCGTTGTATTCGCGCTCAAGTTCTTCCCCATACTCAACGGTGTAGTCCCTGATATCTGTCAGATATCCCATCTGCTCTACCCAGTAGGAAAACTCGTATGCTCTTACATCCTCCGAGGAATCATATCTTATAACACAGTAAACAATCTCATCATCTTCAAGAGTAAAAAACTCCTGATTATCATATTTCCAGATGCTTATTCGTGCTGATACCGATAAGGTGCTGAACGCAACCGCACTCATAAGAATGCACAGTACAAGTAAAAAAGATAATATCTTTTTCATAATTATTCCTCCATTCATAGATTAATAAGACTGTAAAGGGGTGCAGGTGAGATTGCTCTGCACCCCTTTTCTGTGTATGGCACTATATCACTGAAAATCACTTTACCAGAACATACTCATAAATATAAATATCGTCAAAGGATTTCTGAACGCCATCGTCGAAATATGCTTCATCTACAAATCCTTCAGACCTGCACTTGCTCATATCCTGAAAATGCAGGTCAAGGTCAATCTCACCTGCTTTGACAACCTCAAACTCAAGCTGTGCAAGCACCTGTCTGCTTGTAAAGTCAAAGCCGTAAACATCAACCGCTGTCATTATCACTGATGAATTGCGCCCCTCAAAATTGTATACCATTCCATACATATTCGGGAAAGCCTGTTTTCCTTTTTCGGGAACATTAAGACTCAGATAATCATCGGGATAATCAAGTTCAATGTGTATGTTTTCAAACAAATCCTCAGCTTTCAGTTCTGTAACAAAGGTCACAGTGTCGCCTATGTTTGCACTGTATGTCCTGCCGTCACAGTTAATAATAAGGTCTCCGTCTGTACTTTCCTCAGGGTAAGTAAAGGGAGTTTCTTCTGAGGGCTTGGTTTCTTCCTCTGCAGGCGGAGCAGGAAGCACAACCTCAGAGGCAGGAATAACAGTCAGATATCCCTTCAGGTTTATTCCGTCAAAAGTAACCTGATTGCCGTTTCTGTAATAGCAGGTGCCACTCACAGATTTCATTTCATTAGGTACAACTTCAAAGGTAGTGATGCCCGATTTCTTAACAATAAATGAGAAAGTCATAAGAACTTTATTTTCGGTAAAGTCCACTGCAAATTCCTTTTCTGTAGCTGAAAACCCTAACTTAACAGATCCGTATTTTCCATATTCTCCTGCATTATAGTTTACAAAATAAATTGTGTCTCCAAGATTCGGAGCATGTGCCTCACGAAACTGATCTTTTGTAAAACCTAAATCCCAAAGATTCACAACCTCAAGGTTGTCGTATCCGTACTTTGCAATAATGTCGGCTGTATTGATTAACTCGTCAGCCTGAAGGTCTACAGTAAGATTCACCATATCGCCAACCTGTGCCTCGCACTCAAGGAAAAAACTTCCTGCGACTGGCTCTGTGGGAGCAGGCTGGGTTTCGTCGGGCTGAACAAAATCTCCGCCTGTTGTAGTTTCCACACAGGGTGTAGTTGTAGCTTCAGGTAACGTAGGCTGACAGGTAGTTGGCTCAGGGGGGAGTGTGCTTGGTGCCATGGTTACCATAGGAGATTCAGTGGCAGCTGTGGGCTCAACTTTTTCGGGTTCCTGAGGCGGAGTATCAGGAGTCCAACCCGGGAACGGGTCTTTTCCCGGAGCATCTGCTGCAGGTGCCGTTGTAGAATCCGCACTTCCGTCTGTTGCAGAGTCCGCACTTCCGTCTGTTGCGGGTATGTCATTCTTGGGCTCTGTAGGGTCGGGGGGCAGTGTGGTCTCCGTCTGGGGTTTGTCGGGGGTAACTGCAGGCTTTGCGGTGCTTCCCTGCTGGGGTGTATCTTCTGTTTCCTGAGTTTCTTTCTGAATCTGTGAAGAGGCTTCCTGCTGTGTAATTGTCTGTGCAGGAAGTGTTGCTTCTTCTGTCTGTAAGGTTGCAGAAGAAGGCTCTGTGGGGGTAACTACAGGGATTTCGGGGAGGCTTCTCCACACACTGATTCCCACAACCGCTACCAGAAGCAGTGCACTCACAGATACACCTGCTCTGAGCAGAATCCCGTTTCGTTTTTTTCGTGCCGCCACAAATTCGTCTCGTCGACGAAAGACGGCGTTAGCCATTTCATTAAAATCCTTCATAAACAAAACCTTCCCTTTCAAGCTCTGCTTTCAGTGAGCGTCTTGCTCTGTACAGAAGTGTTTCCACATTATGGACTGATTTTTTCATAATCAGAGACACCTCTTTTGCGGAGAACTCCTCAAAGTATGTAAGCCACAGCACCTGCTTGTAGGCAGGAATAAGCTTATCCATTGCCTTGTGAAGTTCTATCCTTTCCTCTTCCTTTATGTAGGCTTTTTCCAGAGTTTCCTCGTCACTCTGCAAGGAGTGGAGTTCCTCTGTTGACACCTGCTGTATACCTTTATTTTTGCGCAGGTAATCAAAGGCCATGTTCCTTGCAATCGCATAGAGCCAGGTCTTAAAGGAAGATTTTCCTGCAAATTTTGGTTTTCTGGTAATTATTCTTACAAAGGTATCCTCAGTCAGATCCTCTGCAAGATGCACATTACCCGTAATGCCGCAAAGATAGAGTATCAGTCCGTCCTTGTAGTCTCTGATAAGATCTACAAATGCACTATCATCTCCATCAAGAAAACGGCGGTAACTGACAGCACCGTTATCCATGAAGATTGCTCCTTTCTGAAAGCAAATTTCCCCTTTTACACCTTTTAGACGCAAGGTGTATTAAAAACCTCACACCTGATTTGTAAAAATTTTTGAGAAAATTTTCTAAATTATAACAAAAAGGCTCCCTCTGTGAGGGAGCTGGATTTGCCGCAGGCAAAGACTGAGGGAGTAACAAAATATTTTCTCTTACTCCTCCCGTCTGTGCTTACGCACATCCACCCTCCTCAAAGAGGAGGGCTGTAACGTTATCTGTGGATAAATCCAATCTTTTTCATTGCCTTGTCAAGGGTGCGCTGAGCAATTCTGTCTGCAACCTCTGCTGCAGCACGGTAACTGCTCTCAAGATAACCCTTATCTGCAATAAGGCGCTCATATTCCTCACGAATGGGTCTGAGTTCCTCAACAACTGCCTCACCAACTGCAGTTTTGAAGTCGCCGTAGCCTCTGCCCTCAAACTCAGCAGTAATCTGGTCTGCTGTTCTGCCTGTGATTGCAGAGTAAATACCGATAAGGTTATTCACTCCGTCCTTGCCCTCACCGATGCAGACTCTTGCCTCAGAGTCTGTAACAGCGCGCTTGAACTTACGCATAATGGTTTCGGGAGTATCAAGGAGAGAAACGCAGGCATTTACGTTTTCATCAGACTTGCTCATTTTTCTTGTGGGGTCCTGCAGACTCATAACCCGGGCACCGTTTGTGGGAATGAAGCCCTCGGGCACAGTGAAAACGTTTGAATATCTGCCGTTGAATCTTTCTGCAATATCACGTGCAAGCTCCAGATGCTGTTTCTGGTCTGCGCCAACAGGAACTAAATCTGCCTGATAAAGAAGAATGTCAGCCGCCATAAGTGCAGGGTATGTAAAGAGACCTGCGTTGATGTTATCTGCGTGCTTTGCAGATTTATCCTTGAACTGAGTCATACGGGAAAGCTCACCAAACTGTGTGTAGCAGTTGAGAATCCATGCCATCTGTGCGTGTGCAGGCACGTGGCTCTGAATGAAGAAAATGCTCTTTTCAGCATCGACCCCGCAGGCAAGAATAGAAGCATAGGCATCAAGCACATTCTTTCTCATTGCTGCAGGCTCCTGACGCACGGTGATTGTGTGCAGGTCAGCCAGAGTGTAGATGCACTTTTTGTCATCTTCGTTCTGCATAATTACCCAGTTTCTCAGTGCGCCCAGGTAGTTGCCCAGAGTAATGGTGCCTGAAGGCTGAATGGCACTGTAAACTATCTTCTTTTTCTCCTGATTTACTGTCTGTTCCATAATATATTTCTCCTTATGAGGTTATATTTCTTATAATTTCTCGGCAAGTGTGCCCAGAATCTCAATACCCTTCTTAAGCTGTTCGTCAGTGGGAGTTGAGAAGTTGATTCTGAAATCGTGGGAAACTTCGCTTTCGTCTGTAAGGAATGCAGTACCGGGTACTACACAGACCTTAGCCTTTACTGCATCAAGCACAAACTGAGGCATATCCACCTCTTCAGGCAGTGTGCACCAGATGAAGAGTCCGCCGTCAATCTCACCGAACTTGATTTTACCCTTCAGATTTTCGCGGAGGAGATTCATTGTGAACTCTGCCTTTTTGGAGTAAAGTTCTCTGAGATACTGCAGGTGTCCCTTAAAATCATACTTTGTCATAAATTCATGGCAGAGTACCTGTGACCACATATTTGTGTGAACGTCACTGCCCTGCTTGCATACTATGAGTTTCTGAGAAATCTCTTTGGGTGCTACAAACCAGCCCACACGCATACCGGGAGAGATAACCTTTGAGAAAGAGCCTGCATAAACTACGATTCCGTCTTCGTCCATAGACTTGATGGTGGGCAGGGTCTCCCCGCGGTAACGGAGTTCACCGTAAGGGTTATCCTCAAGAATAAGCACATTGTACTGCTTTGCCAGCTCATACATACGCTTTCTTTTTTCCAAGCTCATTGTGATGCCTGAGGGATTCTGGAAGGTGGGAATTGTATAGATAAATCTGATTCTCTGGTGAGTTTTAAGGGTTTCCTCCAGAGCCTCCATATTCATTCCGTCCTCGTCCATAGGCACACCCAGAAGTTTTGCGCCGTAACTGCGGAATGTATTCAGCGAGCCGATAAAGGAAGGAGATTCACATACAACCTCGTCCCCCTCATTTACAAGGGCTTTTGTCATCAGGTCCATAACCTGCTGAGCACCGGAGGTGATAACAAGGTCATCGAAGTCCCTGCCGATGTTGTAATCTTCCTTCATATATTCTCTGAGGGATTCTCTGAGAGGAGCATATCCTTCAGTGAGTCCGTACTGGAGAGCCAGCACAGGGTTTTCTTTCATAAGTCTTTCGGAAATTTCTCTGAGTGCTTCTGCAGGAAAAGCATCGGGAGCAGGGTTGCCTGCTGAAAGAGAAACTACTGTAGGGTCAGCGGCATACTTGAAAATTTCTCTGATTGCAGAGGGCTTCAGTCCGTTGATTCTGTTTGCAAATGTATAGTTCATTTATATCACGCTTTCCATAAAAATAAGTGTATATAAGGTTATTTTATCACAACTGACTCTTCAGTGCAATAAATTTGCGCTTATTTCTGCGAGAATGTAACAGGACTTAAATAAATTTTGGCAGAAATATTACAATTTCCGGGGAGTTTAATCACAATTTCTTTACTTTTGTTGCGTTTGATTTATATGTATATTATACTTTACTATGTAATAATATTTGCCTTGGTATCAGATAAAGCCAAGGCGCCTATCCGGAGGCGATAAAATGAGAAGAAAGAAGGACGAGTATTTTATCGGTATGGTTGATAACTTCGCCGCCAGCCAGAGATACTCAAGAAACAAAAAACGAAGAAGGGCAAAGTTGTACTTCAAACGCGGTCTGATAATTGCGCTGTGTGTACTGCTTATTGCAGGCATCGGTGCAGGCACATACTTCTTTGTGATTCCTGCTGTGAAAAACTGGGTGTCTGCTTTGGGTGCCACGAGTGACGAGGCAACCCTTGACGAAGCAACACTTGAGGAAATCCCCGTAACTACCGCTCCCCCTGTTACAACTACCGTAGTCACAGAAGTACCCACCACAGTTCCTGCCACAACAGTTGCTCCCACTACACCTGTGACAAACCTTGACTTTGTCACTCCTACAATTCCCGACGACGGCACTGACGGCACCCTTTACTCAAGCACACTTTATCTTTACAAGGACACAGGCTACAATCTGTTCTTCAGCACAGACAAGGTTGCAAAGCACTACGCAACCGCCATTAATAAGATAGCCAAGGGTCTTGATAAGAATGTAACTGTTTACAATATGGTTGTGCCCAACCATACAGAGTTCGGTCTTCCCACAAGAATCGGCAAGAGTGTTGAGAACGTATCTCAGGCAGAGAACATCAGAACAATCTACAAAAACCTCAGTGACAGAGTAACTCCCATCAACTGCTACAACGCACTGGCTGAACACAACTCTGAGTACATCTACTACAACACTGACCACCACTGGACAAGCCTTGGTGCTTACTACGGCTACACCGCCTTTTGTGCTGAGACCGGTCTTGATGCTATGGACATCACAAGCCTTAAGAAAAACTCCATCTCAGGCTTCACAGGCTCTTTCTATACACTTACAGGCAACTCAGGTCTTTACAAGAATGCTGACACAGTCAACTACTACGACCTGCCTGTAGAGACCGAGGCTAAAATGAAGGAGCGTATGGGCAGTGACACCATTTACTGTGATGTTTACTATCCTGCAGCCACCTCAGGCACACTGACTTACGGTGTGTTCTGCTGGGGTGACACCGCTCAGTTTGTCATCAGTTCTTCTGCCAATACAGGCAAGAAGATTGCTGTTGTGAAGGATTCCTACGGAAACGCCTTTGCACCTTACCTTGCCGCTCATTACGACGAAGTTCACCTGATTGACTTCAGATACTGGGAAGGCAACTTAAACGATTATCTCAAGAAAAACGGCATTGACGAAGTGCTTGTGATGAACAACACTATGTCTGCGAACAGCACCTCGCAGGTTAACTCAATGAGCAGTGCTCTGGGCTGATTGGTCCCGAAGTACGACGCGAGGAGGTTTTAAGAAATGCTGGCAAATGAAGTAACTGCAACAATATACGGCAGTCTTGCCCCTACCCTTTATTCAGGCTATGCACAAGGCAAGGGTGTGGCAGGAATGTCCGCCTACATAATATCAAAAAAACCCGTAGGAGATACCCTGTCAGGTATTGTCACCGCTGTCATCACTCTTTCAGACGGAACACAGCGTGTGGTTGTTGCACCCAGAAATGAAATTATGTATGAGCCTGAGATTATGGAAAAACTCAGGCTTCTGAGACAGATAAAGATTGAAAAAATCAGTTGTCTTTATGAAAAATCCTGCGGCGCAGTTATCCTCTTTGACGACAAAGCCACAGGCGATACCAAAATCCTGCTGGTAAAAAACCACAACGGCAGGTTTTACAGTTTCCCCAAAGGTCACGTGGAGCTTCGTGAAAACGAAAAGGAAACCGCTATCCGCGAGGTCAAGGAAGAAACAGACCTTGACGTGGAAATCCTTGATGGCTTCCGTGAGATAAGCGACTACTGCCCCTTCGGCAAAATCCGCAAGAGGGTTGTATTCTTCTTAGCAAAAGCCAAGAACGACAAAATCAGAATTCAGGAAAGCGAAATCGACTCCTATGTCTGGGTTTCCCTCGACAAGGCAGAGACCGTCTGCACATACGACAACGACAAGCGTGTTATTGATAAAGTCCGCAGGTATCTGAAAGAACACAAAGGATAAACTCACCAACAACTACAATAAAAAACACTTCCGAATTTTCTTATCATTCGGAAGTGTTTTCTTTTTATACCCTTATCAACCTAAATATCCAAGGTTTGTGTCTGTGCAGAAGTTGTTCATTCCGTAGAGGAAGAGGATATCATCAACACCCTCAGACTCTGCAATCTCTGTCACAGGCAGTTTGTAGTATCTTAAATCCACCATAATAACCTTTGCGTAGTTTTCTGCAAAGAAAGGTGCCGCACAATGAGCAAAACTATCCTTGATAATCAGAATGGTATCATCACTCTTTGCCTTTGAGTTCTCAATAGTCACCAGTGCGTGGTTTCCGTCAAGAAACACAGGGTACATATCGTCTTCACTCAGGTGGCTTTCAAAATACATACTGTCATAGGTTTTGCTGTCACTGCCTTCAGTAATGTTCACCTTGACACTGTCGGATATATTCTTATTCTCCCAGATTTCCAGAGTATCCGGAGCATTTAAAAAGTATCCGCTGGAAGAATAGGTCGTGCCGTAGAAGTTTTCATGGGTGCTTACTGTGAAGTCCTTTTTTGCTGTGTAGGGCAGGTTGTTTTCTTCACAGTATCTGCCGTAAGCAGTGTGTGCACCAAGACTTGTCCAGTGGTGGTCGGTCTTGTAGAATATCTGCTCACCGCTTACCACATGGTCGCCAAAATCCTCACACAAGTCATAGAATCTGATATTTTCCGCCTTGTTTTCATAGATGTAAGAGAAAACCTTCTCATCAGGATAATCTGCGTGAACTTTCGGAAGTTCTGAGTCCAGCATATAGCCTGCCGAGGGCACCACCATCAGACCCACCTCGTCAAAGGATGCACTGAATCGGTTAATAAGTTCCAGATTCTTTTCTGCGCGGTCTGAGTCTGCAGGCTTGGTGATAATGTAGCCGTTATCACCGTAGTAGTAGCCATTGGAGGCGGTAGTACCTGTGAGCAGATTCCAGTATGCGCTCACACCTACAAAGAAGGTGCGGAAAGGAAAGTGGTCAGGAATGTAGCCGCCGTTTTCTCCGCCTTCAAGTGCATTTGTAAGTTTGCCTTCAAAGAAGTTTTCAAAGGAAACCTCAGGGGCTTTTGCGAGGAATCTTTTCTCTGCAGAACTGTACTCAGCCTTGGGAAGCGCAAGAAAAAGTGTGAAGAAACCTACAGTAAAGGCAAGGAAAATTGCTATAATTGCTATCTGTGCTTTTTTGTTATTCATATCCTTACCTCCCTCTTAAAACCTGAAATAAATAAAGGGATTATAGCTGTCGCTTACAAGGGACGCTGTGCAAAGCAGCATAGAAAGCACACAGCACACACCAAGCACCACAGGATAGAACTTTTTGTTTCTTAACTTGTAGTGCATCTTTCTCAGCACAGGTGTGCTCAGCACTGCACCTGCCAGAGTCACAGGCAGATAACTCAGTAGCACTGCTCCCGACTGTGAAGAGAACAAGCCGTCAGGGGCTGTGAAGAGTCCGCAGATGTAAGACCAAAGAGCAGAAACGTCCTCAAAGTTGAAGATTGCCCAACCTATCATAATGAAGAACAGGGCATATATATGACCTACAAAGGAAGGTAGCTTCTTAAGGAGTTTTCCGAGGAAAAGTTTTTCAATTACAAGGAGCACAAAGAAGTAAAGTCCCCACAAAATAAAGTTGTAGGCTGCACCGTGCCACAAACCTGTCATAGCCCATACCACAAAGAGGTTGAAAATCTGACGTGCAAAGCCCTTTCGGTTACCGCCCAGGGGAATGTACAGGTAATCTCTGAACCAGGTGGAAAGGGAAATATGCCAGCGTCTCCAGAATTCTGTAATTGACTTTGAAATGTAGGGGAAGTTGAAGTTTTCCATAAACTCAAAGCCTATCATCCTACCAAGGCCACGTGCCATATCGCTGTAGCCTGAGAAGTCAAAGTAAATCTGCAGGGTAAGAGCTGCCAATCCGCCCCATCGTGCAAGTAATCCCTGAGCATCAGCACCACCCAAGTTCTCCCACATTGCCGCAAACTGATTGGCAAGGAGGACTTTCTTTGAAAGTCCTGCAAGGAACAGCACAACGCCTGATGAAAACTGAGAAATACTCTCTTTTCTCTCTGTCATCTGATCTTCAACGTCCTTATAGCGGACAATGGGACCTGCAATCAGCTGAGGGAAAAGTGTAACATAAGTACCCAGAATAAGAGGATTTCTTTGGGTTGCGGTGTCTTCTTTATAAACATCTATTGTATAGGACATTGCCTGGAAGGTATAGAAACTGATACCTATAGGCAGAGCAGGAGCCTCAAAAGCAATATTCACAAAGGGCAGAAGATTCAGTGTGTCCACAATCATACCCGAATATTTGAAAAACACCAGAAGTCCCAAATTGATAACTACTGAAAGTATCAGCCACAACCTGCGTCGGGACTTATTTCCTGCTGCTTTTTCTATGAGCATACCTGCAACGTAGTTTACAAGTATTGTGAAAAGCATCAGCAGAATATACACTGGCTCTCCCCAGCCGTAAAAAGCAAGACTCACTACAAACAGAGCAATATTCCTCACCTTTTTAGGTACAGCATAGTAGATAAGCAGTACACAAGGCAGATAGAAAAACCAGAATGTAAGACTGGAAAATACCAAAGTTTTTCCTCCTCTCATACTCAAAAAAGGCACAAAGGCTCTCAAAGCCGCCTTTTACCTCATTATACATATATAATATATGATTCCCGACTCATAGTCAATTTACAGAATTATCATTATTTGTCCCTATATTTTAATTTTTCCGTTACAAATGCCAACAAAAGAACACCGCAATTGAAAATTCAACTGCGGTGTCCGTATATGGAGTTTCTCTATTCTGAGTTAATTTCTGATTAGTCTACACGCTTGTCGCCCCAGAAGAACACAGCAACTGTGCCGGGACCTGTGTGGCTGCCGATGGTAGTACCAATGGTAAATATCTGCACCTTGCCGTCAAGGTTGGGGAAGTTTTCCTCAATGAGAGCAGCAACTTCCTTTGCATCATCTTCACAGGCAGAGTTACACATAAAGCACTTGCCGTTGTACTCTGTGCCGCCGTTTGCGTGCTCCTTCATACGCTCAACTATTTCTGTAATTACCTTTTTCTTGCCTCTGATTTTTGCACGAGGGATAAGTTTACCCTCGTTGCTTACATTCATAAGAGGACAGATGTTCAGCACACCGCCGATAAAACCGCTTGCCTTGGAAACTCTGCCGCCACGGACAAAGTAAGTAAGGTCGGTTGTGAAGAACCAGTGGTGAAGATTAAGCTTGTTCTCCTCAAGCCAGTCACGGAGTTCTGTGATACTCATACCGCTTGCACGGAGGTTTGATGCTGTTTCCATCAGAAGTCCGAGACCTGCAGCAGCAGCCAGAGAGTCAATAAGATAGATTGTTCTCTCGGGGAACTCTTTTTTCATTGCCTCAATAGCAAGTCGTGCAGAGTTGGAAACGCCTGAAAGACCTGAAGAAAGGCTCACATGGATAATATCCTGTCCTGTCTTGAGAAGCTCTCTGAAGTAATCAGCAAAGTCGTTCTGGTTGAGCTGGTAAGTGCTTGTCATAGCACCGTTTTCCATAGCCTTGTAGAACTCTTCGTAAGAAGTTGTTTCACCCAGATCGTCAATGTATGTTTTGCCGTCCATAATGTAGGGAGTACAGATGTACTTGATATCAAGTTCCTTCATTTTCTGTGCAGAAAAGTCTGTGTAAGAACAGCAGCTGAGAATATAGTTGTAAGCCATAGTAATTCCTCCGTTAATCTGTTTTTGTTTTCAGTTATGTTTTGTGTGCATCAGACGGCACAGACCGCCTTCTGCCTATGAAAGCATTATAACTTCCAGTTGTTGACGAGTCAACGGATTTGTGTCGATTCCCACTCTCCGTTTTAAGATGCGGTGTAAACCGCAGAAATCCTGACTCTACTCTCAGTAGAATCCCCAGTATTTATGCGGTTTATGAGCATCTTTTTCAAAAGATGTTTTTGCAAAGCCTCCCATATTGAAAAGCACAAATCTTTATGATATTATATTTTCAAAGAAGAACTTATAAAGCTCCCTCACAGAGGGAGCCGGATTTCGGCAACGCCGAAAGGCTGAGGGAGTTCCACTTCTTCACTATTAACTTGATATTTACTCCTCCCGTCTGTGCTTCGCACAGCCACCCTCCTCCCTGAGGAGGGCACAAGTAACCCCCTGTGCAAAAAAAAGACACAGTGCATTGCACCGTGTCTTAATATAAAAAACATTCAGAAAAGACTATTAGAATTACTTGAGCACAAGGGGCATTATCTTTGTGAAGTCTCCGTCCATAACAGCCCATGTACTCTTGAGTTTCTCAGTTATAGGAGAAGAAATCTCCTGGTGAATATAAAGACTCTGCAAACCAAACTCATAAGCACTTTTGATGTCTGCAAGAAAATCATTGCCAATCATAATAGTTTCGCTTTTCTTGAGTTTGTGGCGCTTGAAAAGAATCTCATACATATGAGGGTCAGGCTTTTTGCACTCAACGTCTGAGCTGATGACAATATCATCAAAATACTTATCAAGGCCCAGCATCTTAATCTCAGGCACGGTAAAATCGTGCTGAGCATTAGAAAGAAGATACACTTTCTTGCCTTTCGCCTTCAGTGCTGTGAGGAACTCAGGCACGCCTTTGTAAAGGCGGATAAATTCTGTGGAATAACAACGGAAAACGTTGGCAGTAAAAGCCGCCACCTCACGCGATACCTCTACCTTTTTGAATGAGTATAATTCCTGAAAAACCTTTGTCAGGTCAATATCCACATGCTTGTGGGTAGGGTTGGCTTTTTTGACAGCGTTTTTTTCCAAAGCGCAAAGCTCACGATACTTGCATCTGAGTTCATAAGATGTATACTCAGCTCCTCTGTAGCCGTAGAATATCACCATTTTATCCCAGAGTTCCTTTGCTTCTTCATCTGTGCGGATATCAATCAGAGTTCCGTACAAATCAAAAATATAATTCTTAAACACTAAACCACTTCCACTAAGTTTATGCAAAGAATTATAGCACACTTTTTTTATGAAAAAAAGGCTTTTTATTATCTTTACAATAATTTTTGAGAACTTCATAAATTTTGGCAACCGTTTTTTACAGTTTCTGTACATAAAAGAGAGAAAACCACCTATGAAAAAGAAAGAAATAGCACTCAGAGCAGTTGAAGCCCTGAAAACAGAATACCCCGACGCCCTTTGCTCACTTGACTACAAAGACCCCTGGCAGCTTCTGGTGGCAACCAGACTTGCGGCACAGTGCACCGATGCAAGAGTAAACCTTGTAACTCCTGCTCTTTTTGCAAGATTCCCCGATGCTCAGAGTATGGCTCAGGCAGATGTGGAGGAAGTGGCAGGTCTTATTCACAGTTGCGGGTTCTACCGCACAAAATCCCAGGACTTAGTGGAGTTTTCCAAAACAATCGTAAACGATTTTGGCGGAAAGGTACCCGATACCATTGAAGAACTGACTACTCTGCAGGGCATAGGCAGAAAAACCGCCAACCTGATTGTAGGCGATATCTACGGAAAACCTGCCGTAGTTGTAGACACCCACTGCATACGCATCACCCGCAGACTGGGTCTCCACGAAGAAAAAGACGCAGGCAAGATTGAAAAAATCCTCAGAGCCCTTCTGCCCCCTGAGGAAAGCAACGATTTCTGCCACCGACTGGTGCTCCACGGCAGAGCAGTCTGCAAAGCACCCAAGCCCAGATGCGAAGACTGCTGTATGCAGGCGTTTTGTAAGAAGAAAATCTGATTATCTCATTTGCTCGAGGGCGCCGTTTCAGGTCGTCGAGGGCGCTATTTCGGGTCGTCGAGGGCGCCGACCCCTACAAAACATAAATCCTATACAAAAAATCCCCGACTACGGAAGTAATCGGGGATTTATTATTGCGTTTCTTTATTTTGTTTTGCGTTTCTTTATTTCGTTAATAAAGATTACTGCAGGGCTTCGATTGCTGCCTTGATAAGGGCAATCTTCTCGCGCTCGCGCTGAGCCTGCATCTTGATTTTCTCAACTACAGCCTCGGGAGCCTTTGCCATAAAGCCGGCATTCTGGAGTTTGCCTTCATCCTGAGCAAGAAGCTTCTCAACCTGAGCAAGTTCCTTCTTAAGACGTGCAAGCTCTGCCTCTTTATCTACAAGCTCATTCATGGGAATGTAGATTTTTGCATCGGATACAACGATTGTAACTGCGCCCTCAAGGTCGAATTCCTTGTCAATCTCAACCTCTGTAGCAGAAGCCAGAGAAACAATGAACTTTGCACCCAGCTCGTAAGTTTCCTTATTCTCTGTTGCAATGTAAACCTTTGCCTTCTTTGAAGGAGGTACGTTCATCTCGTTACGGCGAGTACGGATTGCAGTGATAGCCTCCATAATCTTCTGAGTTGTGAGCACCTCTGCAGGGAAGTGAAGTTCCTCAGAATATTCGGGATATTTACAGAGCATAATTGTCTCACCATCAGCCTCGGCGCTGTGGGGCAGTGTCTGCCAGATTTCCTCAGTGATGAAAGGCATAAAGGGGTGGAGAAGTCTGAGTGTTCTCTCAAGTACCCATACAAGTACCTGACGTGCATTCTGAGCAGTCTCGCCCTCTTCACGAAGTCTTGACTTTGTAAGCTCGATGTACCAGTCGCAGTAGCAATCCCAGATGAAGTCGTACAGCTTCTGAACTGCAATGCCCAGCTCGAACTTATCCAGATTTTCTGCAACCTCTTTTGCAACTGTGTTAACGCGGGAGATAATCCACTTGTCCTCAGTTGTAAGAGTCTCGGGAAGTTCGCAGGGAACATGGTGGTCATCAATGTTCATATGAACAAAACGGCTTGCGTTGTAAAGCTTGTTTGCAAAGTTACGGCAAGACTCAACACGCTTGTCAGAAAATCTCATATCGTTTCCGGGTGAGTTACCGGTAGCGAGGAAGAATCTCAGTGCGTCTGCGCCGTACTGGTCAATCAGCAGAAGGGGGTCAACACCGTTGCCCAGAGATTTACTCATCTTTCTGCCCTGCTCGTCGCGGATAATACCGTGGATAAACACGGTATCAAAGGGCTGTGCACCCATATTTTCCATACCGCTGAAAATCATTCTGGCAACCCAGAAGAAGATAATATCGTAACCTGTTACCAGAGTGCTTGTGGGATAGAAGAAGTCAAGGTCATCTGTTTTGTTGGGCCAGCCGAGAGTTGAGAAAGGCCACAGTGCAGAGCTGAACCAGGTATCAAGGGTATCCTCGTCCTGACGGATATGTGTGCCACCGCACTTGGGACATACTGTAACCTCGTCCTTGGAAACTGTCATCTCACCGCAATCAGCACAGTAATAAGCAGGGATTCTGTGACCCCACCAGAGCTGACGGGAGATACACCAGTCGCGGATATTCTCCATCCAATGGAAGTAAACCTTCTCGAATCTTTCGGGAACAAACTTTGTTTTGCCTGAGCGTACACAGTCGATTGCAGGCTCAGCCAGAGGCTGCATCTTAACAAACCACTGCATTGAAACTCTGGGCTCAACGGTTGTACCGCAACGATAGCAGGTACCAACGTTGTGAGCGTGAGGCTCAACCTTCACAAGGAAGCCGCCCTCTTCAAGGTCCTTAACAATAGCCTTACGGCACTCGTAACGGTCCATACCCTGATACTTTTCACCTGCATTCTCGTTCATGTGAGCAGTATCGTCCATTACGTTGATAATGGGCAGGTTATGTCTGAGACCTACTTCAAAGTCGTTGGGGTCGTGTGCAGGAGTAATCTTAACAACACCTGTACCGAATTCCATATCAACATAGCTGTCAGCAACAACAGGAATCTCACGGCCAACAATGGGCAGAGTAACTGTCTTGCCAACGAAAGCCTTGTATCTTTCGTCATCGGGGTTAACTGCAATGGCAGTATCACCCAGCAGAGTCTCGGGACGGGTAGTAGCAAGCTCTACGAAGCCTGAGCCGTCTGTGAGGGGATAACGGAGATGCCAGAAGAAGCCCTCCTGCTCCTCAAACTCAACCTCTGCATCTGAGATAGAAGTACAGCAGTGGGGACACCAGTTGATGATTCTCTCACCGCGGTAGATAAGACCTTTTTCATAAAGGCGTACGAAAACTTCCTTAACAGCCTCAGAGCAACCCTCGTCCATTGTGAAGCGCTCTCTTGACCAGTCACAGCTTGTGCCAAGCTTCTTCAGCTGATTGCAGATACGTCCGCCGTATTCTTCTTTCCATGCCCAGGCACGCTCAAGGAAAGCATCTCTGCCGATATCTTCCTTGGTGATGCCTTCTTTCTTCATAGCCTCAACAATCTTTGCTTCTGTTGCAATAGATGCGTGGTCAGTACCGGGCAGCCACAGTGCTGCGTAGCCCTGCATTCTGCGGTAACGGATAAGAATATCCTGCAGAGTGTTATCCAGCGCGTGGCCGATATGAAGCTGACCTGTAATATTGGGCGGGGGCATAACTATAGTATAGGGCTTCTTGCTGCGGTCAACTTCCGCACGGAAGAAGCCACCCTTCATCCAGAAATCATATATTTTATCCTCAACCTCTTTGGGGTTATAGGACTTTGCCAGTTCCTTTGCCATAAACAATTCCTCCTGTCGCAAAGGGAATATACATTGTTATTATCTCATTTAGTGTGCATTTTGTCAACGGATATGCTACAAAAAACCGACTGTTCCCTGAAGAACAGCCGGATATTTTTGTATTTGTCTGTTGTTTTCCCTGTTATCAGCGGATAGATGCAATCTCTTTGCCGCTTGCAAGCTTTGCAATATTGCTGATAATTGCAGAAATATCTGCACTGTAAACGTAGCCTGTACGCTCTCCGTTTACAAAGGGAATAACCTTCTGTGTATCTGTCTGGCAGAATGCAACTGTGTCAGATGCACGGTCTGTCAGGTAGTTGTAAGTAACGGTCAGAAGTTTATCACCTGCATTAGTGGTGGTATCTGTACCGCCGTACTCCATAAGAGTAAGGTCCTGATACAGAATATAGAACTGGTCTGCATCAATCTCCTTATTATCAAGGGTAACCACATACTCTGTGGTAGTTGTTTCGTTGCCTGCATCATCAGTGCCTGCAACCTGCTTTGTGCTCAGGTCAAACTGATAGGTCTTGCCCTCAGCCTTGAACACAACTGAGCCCAGTGCATCATACACAGGGTTGAGCACATATTCGCTCTGAAGCTTCTCCATAGAGGTTGTTGCCCAGGGAATTGTTGACGCGGCAATCTTATAGATAAGCTTGCCGCCCTCTTCCATAAGGTAAACATTACCCTCTGAGTCAGCCTCGGAAGCCATCAGAGAAATGGGTACCTTAACCTCTTCGTCGCGGGTTTTGTTACCTGCATCGTCATACTCTGTGTTCTTGTATGTGTATGTGGTCTTTGCTGTTGCAAAGGGAGTGCTCAGACCGTACTCCTTCAGATTGTCTGCATCAGGATTGACGCATACCACCTCTGATGCGGTAAGGTTTCTGATAGAGCCTGAAATGTTGCTGCCCTCAAGGGTATTCACGGGAACATTTCCGTGAGA
This sequence comes from Ruminococcus sp., assembly GCA_045540595.1. Classification (GTDB taxonomy): domain Bacteria; phylum Bacillota; class Clostridia; order Oscillospirales; family Acutalibacteraceae; genus Ruminococcoides. The sequence goes on along the minus strand of JAZQHL010000110.1, from coordinate 20,575 downwards.
AGCCATCAGATAGTAGCAATTAAGGGCATTCTCTGTGTTTGCAACAATAACAACCTCTTCGCTCAGATGTGAGCCGCCAAGAGTAATTTTATCAAAACTGTCATCAGATGCATTGTAAGCACTTGTGTTTACAGCAGTGCTGAACAGGTCTGTGATGCTCAGAAGCATAGGCTCCAGCTCAGCAAGATTTGCGATGTAGACAGTTTCATTGTCACCATACTGAATGTAGCAGGAAGTGCCGCCGGGAGCATTGTCGCCCATACGCAGTACGGAGTATGTGCCGTCATTATAGAAAACCTTTGCCTGTGCACGGGGATTATCAAAGCCGAACTCAGCAGCGTTTTCACCTGTAAGGTCTGCAACCTTGGTAAACTCTACAAAGCAGACAGCGCTTGCAAGCAGAGAAGGGTTTGTAGCCTGCAGGTTGTAATCCTCAAAGCCTTCCAGAGTATAGATTGTAGCCTCTGTGGTGCCGTCAGCATTCACAGGAGTTTCAAGCAGGAAAGTGTAATTACCCTGTGCAGTGCTCATCTCGATTTTCTCAATCTGAGCAGGTTTATAGTTTATAAGTGTACCGAAGGAATTATTCTCCAGCTCACCTTTTTCATTTGTCTTGACCTTGGCTGTGTGCATACCGTCTTCATTTGTGCTCAGTATCATATCTGTGCCCCTGTCAATTTCACCGGGAGTATTGCCTCCCTCACCCCAGGGCACAAGCACAACCACAAGGATAAGTGCCACAACAAGCACCAGAGCCACGCCTGCAATGATAATGCTTTTCTTCATATTCTTATTCATCAGCGGTGTCTCCTTTTATTCCATACGATAAGACCGATTACAACCAGTGCAACAGGGATAACAACAACAAAGATTGCGAAAACTGCAATCTGCAGAGCAGAGTTTACAAGCATTGTTTCTCCGCCAACCTGAACGCTCTCCACAACAATAAGAGCCTCATTGTCGGTAAGGTTATTTAGCAGGTTTACAAAGTATGCCACGTTGTTGAAGTTTGCACTGTATGCGGAATAGAGCCATTTGTTGCTCAGACCGTCATAGGAGCCCCATACGATTACCTGAGAGGATTCATCGTTATCGTTGGTCTTTGTAGAGATTGCGGCAGCGTTCACAGGTGTGCCTTCACTCTTGATATACTGATGGTCAGTGCTGCCGTCAAGGGAAGGAATGAGGATATCTGCTGTATCTGAGGAAACAAGCAGGGGCTTTGCCATTTCTGCATCAAGGACCTCTACAGGCATACAGTAAGGCATAAGCACCGACAGGGATTTATCTGTAAGGCCTTCTGTGTGTGTCTCGTCGTAATAATCCATCAGAGAGCAAACCTTGCTTTCCTCGCCCATCATGGCAAGACCCTTTGTCAGGTCATTTTCGCTGATGTAGCCTTCCCCTACCTTGAGACCCCACTGCTCTAAGAACAGGTCTATGTTGGGGGTTTCTGCCTCTTTATTGTCAAAAGGAATGTAAACCAGCGTTCTGCCGTTGTTGCCGTTGTTTGAAAGCCAGGAGGAAAGATTGTCCACAGCCTCTGTAGTAAGGTCAACAGAGGGTGCCATCATAATGATGATGTCTGTTTCCTCAGAAGGAGCCTGTGAAAGCAGGTTTACGTTCTCAATCTCGTAGGCATTATCCTCCAGGATAACAGGCAGATAGGAGCAATAGCTGGCCAGATCGGAATTTTCGTTGAAGAATTCACCGTTGCCTACAGAGAGTGCAACAGTCACAATCTTTTCAGAAGTAATCTTCTGGATTGATGAAAGCACACACTGCTCAACATACTGTCCTGTAATAATAACATTGTAGCTTTGGTCGTAAGAAGGAGCAAAAACATCATAAAGTCCCAGACACTCATACTTGCCTGTGTTCTTATCCTCAACGATGATGATGTTATCTGAAGAAGACCAATCCACATCGGGGTATTTCTCTGACATAGCCTTCATAGAGGTAGCCTCAACGTTTACGTACTCAAGGCTTACCTTGTCATAGCGGGACATTTCGCGGAGAAGCTGATTAACCTGATATCCGTAGGTAGAATCAATGGAAAGGAGAGTTTCCTCTTCCTTCAGCACCTTGATGTTCACATCAGCGTCCATATAGTCAAGATATTCCTCTGTGGTTTTCTGCAGGGAATATGCACCCCCTGATGTAAGGTCAATTTCCAGTGCAGGGAATTTTTTTACAAGGAAGGTTGCAAGCACATTCACACCTGCAAAGATAAGCAGGAAAACTACAATGAGAACAGAATAAAAAAGTTTACGCTGTTTTGTAGTCATTCTCTTGTTGGAGGTGTTTACAGATTCAGATTTCATTTCTGTGTTTGTTGTCTTTTCTTTATTCATTTTATTTCCCCTCCTTATGCCCAGCGTTTTCTGTCAAGAATTCTTACAGTCAGGAACATAAACAGTGCAACCCAGCTCAGGTAGAACACTACGTCGGCAGGGTTGATTACACCCTTTACAAGGTTCATATAGTGGGCTGTAAGTGAAAGTTTATCCAGCACTACAAGTTCGTATGAAGAGGAGAACAGAGTGTTGATAAAGCTCAGGATTGCATTGACAATGGAATCATAAAGCATAAGTACAAGACCTGTGCCCATACCGATAACTGCTGCAATAATCTGATACTCTGTAAGTGAAGAGTAGAAAAGGTTTACGGAAAGCAGAGCTGCACCCAGAAGCATAATTCCCAGCCAGCCTGCAAAAAGTGTTCCCCATGCGATGGAAACATCAGGGATAGTAATAAGCATTACAATTGCATAGAAGAAGTAAACAAGATTGCAGATTGCGTAAAGAGCCAGAGCGCTCAGGTATTTGCCCAGCACAATCTCCCAGAGCTTTACGGGAGCAGTAAGCAGTGCCTGGTCTGTACGCTGACGTTTTTCTTCTGCAAAAGATTTCATAGTGATAAGGGGAATCAGGAAGAAAACAACATAGAGCATATTGTTTATAACGTCCACAAGGCTGTTATACTGGCTGAAGTAGCAGATCATCCAGAAGAAGAAGCCTGAAAGCAGAAGATAAAGAGCAATTACTATGTAACCCAGAGTTGATGTAAAGTAAGAGAAGAAGTCTCTTTTGAATATAGCAAGCATCAGTTTTTATCTCCTTTCTTCTTAGTGCGTTCAACCTTTGTGGAGCCTGTAAGGTGCAGGAAGCTTTCCTCAAGGGACATACCTGCATCTTTCATCTCAAGGATAGGACAGTCTGCCTTTGCAAGCGCACGGAACACTGCACGGCGTACGTCCACGGTCTTCTTGTAATCTACAGAGTACTGATATACAGTGTCGCTCTCCTGAGCCACTCTGCGTACTTTCAACACTCCGTCAACATCACCCAGAACAGAAAGAACTGTTGCAGAGTTGCCGTCAACTGTCAGAGAAAGTTTCTTTGCCTCTTCAGTGATGTTTGAAATCTCATCTGTCTTTGCATCTGCTGTAATCTGGCCGTTTGAAATAACAACAATACGGTCGCAGATTGCAGATACCTCAGAAAGAACATGAGAGGAGAAGATAACAGTGTGCTTCTTGCCGAGACTCTTGATAATAGAGCGCATCTCAATAATCTGTCTGGGGTCAAGACCTACTGTGGGCTCGTCCAGAATAAGCACAGGGGGATTTCCTACCAAAGCCTGTGCAAAACCCACACGCTGTTTGTAACCTTTGGAAAGGTTGCGGATAACCCTGTCTCTGATATCATAAATCTTCACAAGTTCCATAACCTCTTTCAGGTGCTCAGCCTTGGGAAGCTTTACTTTCTTCAGTTCATAGATAAACTGCAGGTACTTCTCAACTGTCATATCAAGATACAAAGGGGGAAGTTCAGGCAGATATCCGATTCTGGCACGTGCCTCCATGGGGTTGTCCAGAATATCGTAACCGTCAATGGTTACTGTTCCGCTTGTTGCAGAAAGATAACCTGTGATAATGTTCATTGTGGTAGTTTTACCTGCGCCGTTGGGACCGAGAAAGCCAAGAATCTCTCCCTTTTCTGCGGTAAAGCTGATATCCTTGACTGCAGCAACATCGCCGTAGTTCTTTCTAAGGTTTTTAACCTCTACCATTTGTTTTCACTCCTTATGAGTAATTGCGTTGTTATTTCTCTACTTCGGAAACAACAACGCAATCTTAATTATATAACAAAGCCTCTGTGTTTTGCTACCCATATTTGAAAAAAATCAGTGTAACTTCACACATTTTCATAAATTTGACACATTGTATAGTCAATTAATCGGCATCAGACTCTGAACTCAGAGATACAGCCCTGAGGACAAGCCTCAATACAGGCATTACAGCCTGTGCATTTATCTGCATCTACCATTGCTTTGAAGTTCACAACAGTAACTGCACCTGACTCACATACCTTCTCACATTTCTTGCAACCGATACAGGCTGATTTGCAGACCTTACGTGCCTGAGCACCCTTGTCAGAGTTTGAACATCTGACAACTGTCTGTGCCTTATAGGAAACAAAGGAGATAATATGCTTGGGGCAGGCGTTCACACACATTGAACAGCCTTTGCACAGCTCAGCATCAATACGTGCCACGCCGTTGCAAACAGTTACCGCTCCGTAAGGACAGACAGCCACACAGTCACCAAGACCGATACAGCCGTAAGAGCAAGTCCCTGTTCCTCCGTGCAGCGCCACCGCTGCCGCACAGGACTTTATGCCCTGATACTCCATTTTTGTATCAGTATTGTCACAGCTTCCCATACAGTGCACAAGGGCAACCTTTCTGTCAACAGCAGTTGCTTCAACACCTAAAATTTCAGCAATAGCCTTTACACATTCTTCTCCACCCGGAGAACATGCACCAAGTTTTGCGTTGCCCTCTGCCAGCGCTTTTGCATAGCCTGAGCAGCCCGAAAAACCGCAGGCGCCGCAGTTCGCACCGGGCAGAGCCTCTGTGATAGCCTCTACCTTTTCGTCTGTAGGTACAGCCATAATTGCCGATGCAATGGCAAGGATAAGTCCGATAATAAGACCTATGCCTGCCACAATGCCCACAGCAATAAGAATCATTGTATAATCCATAACCGTACCCCCTTAACCCAGCATATTGTCCACAAGTCCTGAGAATCCCAGGAAACTCAGAGAAACAAGTGAAGCAGCTACAAGGGTAATGGGCAGACCCTTGAGGGATTTGGGAATATCGCAGGATTCAAGGCGCTGACGCACACCTGCAAACATAACCATAGCCACAAGGAAGCCGATACCTGCACCCAGTGCATTTACAAGAGCGTGAATATATCCGAACTCAGGTCCGCTCTTTTCAATTACCAGCATTGTAACACCCAGCACCGCACAGTTTGTAGTAATGAGAGGCAGGTAAATTCCCAGAGAATTATACAGAGCGGGAATGTACTTTTTCAGCACAATTTCTACAAGCTGAACGAGGCCTGCAATAACAAGGATAAATACAATTGTCTCCAGATATTCCATCTGCGAAGGAACAAGGAGATACATATAGATGGGATAAGTAACCGCAGTAGCCAGCACCATAACAAAGGTTACCGCCGCACTCATACCCAGCGCAGTGTTTACTTTTTTGGAAACACCCAGGAAGGGACAGATTCCCAAAAACTTGCTGAGAACATAGTTCTCTGTGAGGATTGCCGCAAGGAATACTGCAACTAAAGCTTTAATCATACAGCGTCTCCTCCTTTCTCAGCCTGAGAAACCTCTGCCTGAGAGGGACATTCTTTCTCGCCGTTTTCAGAAACCTGCACAGAGCACTTGCCTCTTAAGGGGCAGCCTGCACAGCCTGTTGCCTTGGGAGGTTTCTTTCCGCTTATCTTTGATGCAAGGGCAATAAGCATACCGAAAACAAAGAAACCGCCGGGAGGAAGCAGGAAAATAATAATCTGAAGTTCACCGGGTAAATCCATACCGAACCAGGTACCGTTACCCAGAATTTCTCTGATGGAGCCCATCAGAAGCAAAGTAGCCGTAAATCCGATTCCCATTCCCAGACCGTCAAGCATAGAAGGAAGAACAGGATTCTTGCTTGCGTACATCTCAGCTCTGCCGAGAATAATACAGTTTACAACAATAAGGGGAAGGAAAATTCCCAGGCTCTCATCAATGGAGGGAGCATAAGCCTTTACTATCATCTGCACCAGTGTAACAAAGGTAGCAATGATGGTTATGTAGGCGGGAATACGCACCTTATCGGGAATAATCTTTCTCATTGCGGAGATAACTGCATTGGAGCAGATAAGAACGATGGTAGCCGCAATACCCATACCGATTGCATTGGAAGCCGCAGTGGTAACCGCCAGTGTGGGGCAGGTGCCCAGCACAAGACAGAGAACGGGATTTTCTTTGATTATACCCTTGGTGACTTCCTTCAGGTAATTGTACTTTTTCTTTTCAGCCATCAGTTCCCGCCTCCTTCCAATGAGTTGTATACATCAAGAGCTTTGTTCACAGCCTGTGTAACCGCATTTGTTGAAATGGTAGCACCTGTCAGGGCATCAATCCTGCCGTCCTCGCCCCCTGTGCCGTCCTTCACAACTGTGAAGCCCTCAGGGGCAGACTGTCTGAACATATCTGTGAATTCTTTTTTGGTACAATTGGCACCAAGACCTGGGGTTTCACCGTGAGAGAGAATCTCAACTCCTGTGACCTTACCCTCAAGGTCAATACCAACCATAATCTCAATGTCACCGCCGTAGCCTTTGTATGCAGAAGGAATGGCGTAGCCCACTAAGTTTCCTGCAGAGTCCAGACCTCGGTAAACCTCAATCTCCAGCCCCTCTTTACCTTCAAAGGTCTCTGCATCACTGCACACAGCCTTCATAGCCTCAGCAGCTGTCTGAGCCTGAATATCAGCAATAGGGCCTTTTGTCAGTTCGTTTGTGCCTGCAAGCAGAGCACTCACTACTATACAGATGAGGAAAAGTGAAATTGTAGGGACAAAAATATCCTTAAAAGTTATCTTTTTCATTTTACACCCTCCCTCTCTTTCTTTTCACCGAAAACGCGGGGAGCGGTTGCATTCTCAATCAGAGGAGTGAGAATATTCATAATCAGAATGGAGAATGAAACACCCTCGGGCAGGTTTGCAAAGGTTCTGATGAGCATTGTCAGCACACCGCAACCTATAGCGTAAATCACCTTGCCCCACTTTGTAATGGGAGATGTGGTATAGTCTGTAGCCATAAACACCGCACCCAGCATAATACCGCCTGAAAGCACCTGCTCAAGAGGATCAAGTCCGAGGATAAGCGCCATAAGAGCAGATGTACCTATGTAAACCACAGGGATTGTAGGAACAATCACCTTTCTCAGCACAAGGTAGATACCGCCCAGAAGTATAGCCAGCGCACAGGTCTCACCCAGTGAGCCCCCGTGATTTCCAAGGAAAAGCTGTAAGTAGGAGTAAGCTCCCGCCTCAGAAGCAAGAGGAGTTGCGGATGTAACCGCGTCCACCGCCTGCTGTGTGGTAGGAATCCAGGAGGTCATTGCCGTGGGGAAAGAAACTGTCAGAATGATTCTTGCCGCCAGAGCAGGGTTTACAAAGTTCATACCTATGCCGCCGAACATCTGCTTTACCACAACAATTGCGGCAACAGAGCCGAAAACAGCCATCAGGGGATTAAGGTTTGCAGGCAGATTAAGTGCAAGGAGCACACCTGTAACCACTGCAGACAAATCACCTATTGTCTGCTCACGCTTCATAACAATTCTGCAGATATACTCACTGAAAACACAGGTGAGCACACACACGCCCATAAGCATCAGTGCACGCCAGCCGAAGTATACCACTGCGGCTATGCAGGAAGGCACCAGAGCAATGACTACGTCCAGCATAATTTTTCTTGTGCTGGCTGTAGACCTTAAATGAGGAGATGCTGATGCAAAGAATTTACTCATATCATTTATCTCCTTTCTTATTTGCAAGCTCCGCTCTGAGCTGTGCTTTGCCCAGACGGATAGTCTGTACTATGTGTCTGTGTGCAGGACAGCTGAAGGAACAGCTTCCGCACTCCATACAGGTCATAATCTGATGCTTCTGCATTGCATCAAAATCCTTGAGTTTTACATCTGCACAGAGTCTTGTGGGCATAAGCCTCATAGGACAGGCAGAAACGCATCTTCCGCAACGGATACAGTCTGTAGGCTCAGAGAGTCTTGCCTCTTTCTCATCAAAAGCAAGAATTGCATTGTTCTGCTTGAGCACAGGCAGAGTGTCATCAATAAGGGCAATACCCATCATAGGACCGCCCATAAGAAGTTTTCTCGGCTCCTCCTTGTATCCTCCGCAGAATTCAATCACCTTGCTGATAGGTGTGCCGATGGGCACAATCACATTCTGAGGCTCCTTTATGGCACTGCCGTCAACAGTGATTCTCTTCTTTGTAAGAGGCATACCTGTCTTCAGGTAGTCGCTGAGGAAAGCAACGGAAGTTACATTCATCACAACACAGCCTGCATCTGCAGGAAGCTTACCCACAGGCACCTCTCTGCCTGTGCAGGCTTTGATAAGTACCTTTTCAGCACCCTGAGGATAAGAGGCTTTCAGCGCAAGCACCTTCACCTTGTCCAGAGGGTCGTACTTTTCATTCTCTGCAATTTCTGTGAGAATTCTGATTGCCTCTGGTTTATTGTTTTCTATACCGATGATTACACGGTCAATTCCCAGTATCTCAAGAACAGAATATATGCCGGATATAACTGCCCAGGAATTTTCAATAACCTCACGGTTATCTGCTGTAATATAAGGCTCACACTCTGCACAGTTGATGATAAGTGTGTCAATATTCTTATCTGCAGGCACGTTAAGCTTAACGTGAGCAGGAAAGCCTGCACCGCCAAGTCCAACCAGACCGCTGTTTCTCACAGCTTTCAGAAAATCCTGCAGATTTTCCACCACAGGGGGCTTAATCTCAGGGTCCGGGGTATCCATACCGTCAGACTCAATCACAACTGCATCTGTTACAACACCCGAGGGCATAGTGAGTTTTGTCACACTTTTCACGGTGCCGCTGACGCTTGAGTGCACAGGAGCACTTACACAAGCGTCGGTATCACCGATAACTGTACCCACATACACCTTATCTCCTGCAGACACACACACCTTGCAGGGAGCACCTATGTGCTGACTCATGGGAATTATTACCTCTGAAGGTGAGGGCATAACCACACTTTCCTTGTCAGCAGTGTGCTTTCTGTGGGGCACCTTCGCCCCGCCCGGAGTGCGGAAAGGTTTCTTGGGAAACCTGAGTCCTTTACTGTTCATATTTATTTGCCTCCTTAAAAAAGAAGTCAGAAATTACGCACTTATATGTATGCATATTTCACCACTATAAAAGTTAACATAATTATATCATTCAAAACACTCTTTTTCAATAGAAATAATATGCAATGCACATATTTGTAATAAAATAATACAAAATATAATATAAAACTCACCATTCAAAGGATGAATAATATGGAATATTTAAATGCCTTCTGGGTAGGCGGCGTACTGTGCCTTCTGTGCCAGTTGCTGATTGACTTCACAAAACTCACCCCTGCGCGAATTCTTACAGGCTGTGTGGTGCTGGGGCTCATACTCTCAGCAATCGGAGTTTACAAGCCTCTGGCAGACTTTGCAGGAGCAGGAGCAACTGTGCCCCTCTTAGGCTTTGGAAACATAATGGCAGAAGGTGTGAAAAAGGCCGTAAACGAGCAGGGGGCTCTTGGAATCCTCACAGGAGGGCTCACCGCTTCCGCCGCAGGCATCACCGCCGCCATAGTGCTGGGCATAATCGCAAGTCTTATCGGCAAATCCCGATTCAAAAAATAACTGATAAAAAATCAGAAGTCTTCCCCCGAGGAGTAGACTTCTGATTCTTTTATCTTCAATATAACTCGTATTGTTCGGAAATCACGATGCCTTTCAGCCCATCAATATCGGCTTTGTCAACTTCATAGAAAATATTGTAGTTAGCAACTTCATCCCAAAACGTTCCGAAACTGTCCGGTGTTCTGTATTTGTAAACTATATTCAGTATCCCGCCGGAGTAATATAGGCTTCCGGGATAAATCTCCTGTGAGATACTCCTGTACCATCTGTAAAGATACACAAGCGATTTTTCTTCAAAAAACTCCCGATCAAACTCATCCACCGTAGTACCGAAGAACGCCTCGAACTCCTGAGCCGAATTAATCACAGTATCATATCTTCTGATCCCATATTTATCCTGATGAATAAGCGAAAGCTCACCCACATCGGTGGGACCTTCAATATGCATAACCGAATCAATCAGAGTCTCATCTGAAGTTTCAGCCGAGGCATAAATCAGTGGATATAAGTCACACCGACAAATATACTTGAGTCCTGCCAGTTTTTTCTGGATGTCTGTTGCATCCCTAATATCAACCTTAAGGTCACCGTTAAAGTCCGCTCCTATCCTGTCAACACTCATAATAAGTTCGGCACAGTATTTCTGCACAGCAGTTGCATCACTTATACTAAGCACCCCGTCAGCATTTACATCACCTATGACACAACCCTGTTTAGCAAGCTCATTAAACCAACCGATACTATTATTAACCCTTACGGGAATATAAACATCCGTGTATTCAACGGTAACGCAATTAAGCAAATCTTCATCGGTTTTCATAAAAACTCTGAGCGAAATCAAATAGTCACCTTCGGCAAGGTAATAATCTGTATACTCAGCATCATATCTGCAAACAAGGTATTTTCTTCCGTTTACGATCCCTTCGTCAAAGCTTGCAATATTTTTGTCCGCTTTGAGGTTATCAAATTTTCCTAACAGCTCCTCAGAATTATATCCATAATCCACCAAGGCTGTAACCCTCTCAGTACCGTCCGCATCATAAAAAGCAGTAGATGTTGCATCAATTTCCAGACGATGACGCATATCCCGAAATCCATATTTCTGAGGGGTGATAGCGGAAACGCCAACTCCAACCGAGATTACCTGTCGGTACTCAAGATGATATCCGACTCCTCTCTTAAAATGGTAATCTTCATAGAGATAGGAGTTTTCGTCCTCGTATTTACTTAGTTTATTAAGCATTTCCTGCTCCGTGCCGAAAGTCTTGCTGTAAGCATTTGCTGTAATCAATGAACAAAAAATCAGCACTACCGCCAACATAAAGGAAAATATCTTTTTAAGTGTCATACTAACAACTCCTTTTATCTCATTCGTTATTGCGACTTAAATTTTATCACACATCACGGTAATCCACAAGGATAATATAGGGATAAAACCAAATCCACAGTCTTAGACAATCATTAGTAGATATTATAAAAATGGCTGAAATTCGCCCTTGAAAACTAAAGTCTGCCGTTGTATAATTAAGGGTAGATTGTTTGAAAGTTTTAGCCAAAAGGGGTATTTCTATGATAGCCAAGGGTTTTGACAATGATAAATATCTGAGAATGCAATCCGAGCGCATCAAGGAGCGTATCGATCAGTTCGGCGGTAAGCTGTACCTTGAGTTCGGCGGCAAGCTCTACGACGATAATCACGCCTCCAGAGTTCTGCCGGGCTTTGAGCCTGACAGCAAACTCCAGATGCTTATGCAGCTGAAGGATCAGGCTGAAATTGTCATCGTCATCAATGCAGGAGATATTGAGAAAAACAAAGTACGCGGTGACTTAGGTATCACCTATGATCTGGACACTCTCCGTCTTATTGATGTTTTCCGCGGTGTGGGACTCTACGTGGGCTCAGTTGTGCTCACCTGCTATGCAAACCAGCCCTCTGCAAATAAATTCCAGAAGCGTCTTGAGGATTTAGGCGTCAAGGTTTACCGGCACTACCCCATTCCCGGCTACCCTGCTGACATCGACCTTATTGTAAGCGAAGAAGGACTCGGCAAAAACGAATACATCGAAACCGAGAAGCAGCTTGTTATCATCACCGCTCCCGGTCCCGGCTCAGGCAAAATGGCAACCTGTCTTTCACAGCTTTACCACGACCACAAACGTGGAGTCAAGGCAGGCTACGCGAAGTTTGAGACCTTCCCCATCTGGAATCTCCCCCTCAAGCACCCTGTAAATGTTGCCTATGAAGCCGCAACTGCAGACCTTAACGATGTCAATATGATAGACCCCTATCACTTTGAAGCATACAACGAAACCGCAGTAAACTACAACCGTGATGTTGAGATTTTCCCTGTGCTCAGTGCTATGTTTGAGCAGATTCTGGGTCAGTCCCCCTACAAGTCCCCCACAGATATGGGCGTAAATATGTCGGGGTACTGCATTTTTGACGACGAAGCAGTCTGTGCTGCCGCTCAGCAGGAGATTATCCGCCGCTACTATGACGCAATGTGCTCACAGCGTCAGGGCAACTGTGACAAGGAAGTTGTTTTCAAACTTGAACTTCTTATGAAACAGGCAGGTCTGTCTGCAGAGCAAAGACCCGTCATCGGCGCATCACTCAGAAAAGCCGAAGAAACAGGCGAGCCTGCAGCCGCAATTGAGATGCCTGACGGTACCATCATCACAGGTAAAACCTCCTCTCTTCTGGGTGCTTCCTCTGCTGCAATCCTAAACACACTCAAGTATCTGGGCGGCATTGACGACGAGATTCACCTTATCTCCCCCACAATCATTGAGCCTATCCAGAAACTCAAGGTAGGTCATCTGGGAAATCACAACCCCAGACTCCACATTGACGAGGTGCTTTTAGCGCTTTCTATCTGTGCTGCAACCGACTCCCTTGCTCAGAAAGCGTTGGACCAGCTCCACAAGCTGAAGGGTCTTGAGGCACACGCAACGGTTATCCTTGCAAGTACCGACGAAAAAATGTTCAAGAAACTGGGTATGAACCTTACCTGCGAACCCACCTACCAGACAAAGAAACTTTATCATCTGTAATACAATAACCCTATAACAACACACAACGCAGAAGCTGTAATGTTCAGTCTCTGCGTTTTTGTTTTATCAATACGGATTCTGCACACTGTTAACACACTGATAATTATGTATCAAATCATAACAAACCGCCTGTTTTTACAGGTTTTTTGTTGACTTGCACAATTTGTTGATGTACTATAAAAATATAAAAAAGGAGGAGTTTCTATGCTAAAACGAAGCCATAAAATAATTTCTTTGCTGCTTGTTCTGCTTATGCTTATAAGTATTTTGCCTATGGTTCAGGTCTCTGCCGAAACCTACGGAGATTTCACTTACTCTCAGGAATGGCAAGCTAAGGAAATAACAATCACCAAATATCGGGGCACCGCTGCAAGCGTCACCATTCCCTCTGAAATAAACGGCTTTCCCGTAACCGCAATCGGACGCAACTGTTTTCTAGACAACGAAATTACAAAAAAAATTACAATTCCCAGCAGCGTTACTTCTATAAATGCATGGGCTTTTGCTCATTGTCACGCACTGGAGAAGATAACCATACCCGACAGTGTTCAAAGCATAGGTGAAAGCGCCTTTAACTCCTGCTATGCTCTGAAAGAAATAAACATCGGCAAGGGTGTATCTCAGATTGGCGGACTTGCATTTGCTAATACTTCCACACTTGAAACCATCACTGTATCCCCTGAAAGCCCCTATCTCACAGTTTCAGACGGAATACTGTACAGTAAGGATATGACTACCCTGTATTTATCTTTCTCCAAAGAAATAAAAACCTCCTTTGCTGTGCCCGAGGGTGTAAAAACCATAGCCTATGGTGCCATATCCACATGTACTAATCTTGTTGAACTTACACTGCCCGACAGCCTTACAACCATTGAAGGAAAACTAATAGCAGGAAATACCAACATCGAAAGTATTGTTATCCCCAAAAACGTTACTAAATTAGGCTCCGGTTCTTTTTCCGGTTGTTCCAATCTGAAATCTGTACTGCTTTTAGGTAACATCAGCGTTATAGACAGTTCTACATTCTACAACTGCACAAGCCTGGAAAACATTACTCTGCCCGAAAGTGTCACAAGGATTGAGGACTGGGCATTCAGAGATTGCACTGCTCTTAAATCCATTACACTTCCCGAGGGTCTTGAATATTTAGGTGAGTGGGTATTCAAAGGTTGTACCTCTCTTGAGCAAATAACCATACCGGGCAAAGTCGAAATGATTGATTACCAGACTTTTTCAGACTGCGTAAGCCTGAAAGAAGCAACTATAAAAGAGGGTGTTAAGACAATACGCGGAGGAGCGTTTGTTTATTGTGTCAGCCTGACAACGGTTCACCTTCCCGTCTCCATCACCACTATCGGAAGTAATGCCTTCGGCGGTGCATACGCATGGAAAATGAACATCAAGGATGTGTACTATGCAGGCACTGAGGCTCAGTGGAACCAAATCGATATAGATGACAACAACGAACCCCTGACAGGTGCTGCTCTGCATTTTTCCTCTGCTCCCTCTGCAACTGTTCCTGTATCAGGCTGTACCATAACTCTGAGCAAAGATTCCTACATATATGACGGAAAAGCCAAAACCCCCACGGTTACTGTTAAATACGGCAACACAACTCTCAAAGAAGGAACCGACTACACCCTGACATACTATAACAACAAAAGTGTAGGTACCGCTTCCGTCTCCATATCAGGTCTTGGCAGATACACAGGCAGTACCACCAAACACTATACAATCGTTGCGAACACAACACCAATAACCGACTGTACCTTTACCCTCAGCAGTTCTTCCTACACCTATGACGGCACCGAGAAAAAGCCCTCTGTCACCATCAAGGACGGAAGCGAAACTCTTGTAAACGGAACAGACTATACTCTCTCCTACGCAAACAACAAAAACATCGGCACAGCTTCAGTCACAGCAACAGGCAAGGGCGACTACACCGGCACAAAGACTTTGTATTTTGCTATTGTGGCTGACACCTCCAACTTCATCTGGGGCAAGGATAACTGGAACTTCAACAATACAAACAGATATTTTTCAAGTTACGATGTAAACTCAACCATAAAGAAGAAGATGCAAAACCATCTGAATCTGAGCAACGCAACCATCGCAGACCTGGAAGAAAACATCAAAGACTGGAACGCCGACGGTTGGGGCGGCTCCTGCTATGGTATGGCTGTGTCGGAAATTCTTGTTAAACAGGGCGACCTGAAACTCTCTGATTTCGGCGGAAACGATGTGGTGTATAAAAACACCAATTCAAGCAATATGATTTCTCTTATCAACTTTATTCAGGTTATGCAGCTTAACGGCCGTTTCTGTCAATCCATCCGCCAAACAGCCCACAACCCCAACAGCTACACACAGGACAGTTTCATAAGCAAACTGGAAGAAACTCTCACCACCGAGAAAAGTATGATAAAAATCTCCTATGGTATTTCTACAACAAATCTGTACACCGGTGCTTCCAATTACGGATATCACGCTGTTGTAGGCTACGGAGTTGAAAACTGCAGTTACAAATCCGAACTTACAGGCAAAACCTACGACAAACGAATTCTGATTGCAGACCCTAACTATTCTGCATATACAAGCGTGTATGACGATGCTTGCATCTACTATCGTTCTTCCGACCACAGTTGGATTATCCCTTACTGGAATTACACTTCCACATCCTCTATGCGCAGATGCTACTGGAACGCAGGCACCGATGCCTACAACGGTAAAATCAACGGTATCTCAAAATACAACACTGTAAACAACATGGTTGACCTAATGGCCGATTACACAGTAAATCACTACCTGGCAGGTCTTGAGATTGACAACCTGAGCAACAACACAACTTACGTTGAACAGATTGTAAACTCCGGAAACCCCGCCCTGGATTTCGCAGGAAATGACGGTTACGGAATAGCCCGTTATGACATTTATCTGGACGACATCTATATGGTCAACAGCAACACCGAGCTCTATTCCCTGTGGAACGGCACTGCAAGTTACTTTGTGTCCTACGATACTCCTTCCGACTACAATCTCAAGATGGACTACAAAGATGTCATATACCACGCAGACCTGACAAATTCATCCTACACACAGTTCAAGCCCAGTGGAAAAATTGATGTTTTCGGCTCGGATGCTGACTACGACATCACAATCATCACCGAGGATGTTGCCTGTGTTACAAACTGGCATTCTATGAGAGCAGCAGGTAAGGATGTTGACGATGTTACCTTCTCCATTGAAGACAACGGCTATATTCTTGATGCATCCAATCTTAAGAACGTCATCTTATCCGCAAAAGGCGAAAAAGGAGAAATCCACACCACCTTCAGCACTGACTGCGACAGTGTTTTCATCTACGAAATTGACGAAGTCACCATCGGAGTTATGGTGGATACCGACAACAACGGAATCTACGAAACACTTCTCGATACCGAAACCAAGAGAAACTTCGACCTGGGCGATACAAATATGGACGGCGATATCAACATCAAGGATGCTACCGCTATTCAGAAACACATTGCAATGCTTGAGATTCTCTCTGCACAAGCACAGAAACTTGCCGATTATGACACCGACGGTGTCATCACAATCAAAGACGCAACTGCTATCCAGAAGTTAATCGCAGGTCTTATCTGAATATTTACTGCAATATAATCACACACAACAAAAGGACACCGCTGCATAACCTGCAGTGATGTCCTTTTTCATATTCTGATACACAATTCAGACTCACACACAAAAATTCTGACCTTTATGTGTGTGTCCTATACTATACTTACTCTATACTAACTCTATACTATCCTAACCTTACCTATACTTATACTATCCTGACCTATACTGTGTATCCAAAGTGGATACAGGTTGTATACAAGACTTTTAAGGGCACAAAAAGAGCAGAGGGCATAGCTCACCCTCTGCTTTTTCGTCAGGAATTTTTCAGATTTGTCAGAGAACAATCAGACAATTGCGCTGTCGAGATACTCTTCCAGCTCCTCGTCGTCCTTCTCTTTCTTTTTCTTGATAACCATGATGGTGGTAACTGCTGCTGCAACTGCAACTGCGGCGGACAGCAGAGCAATAATCCAGCCCCAAGAACTGTTCTTTTTCATACTACGTACCTCCTGAGTGTTCTCTTGAATATTCTGTGCAATAAATCACAGATATTCTATACACTAAAATAATAACAGCCGCAGAAAAAAATGTCAACTGCCTAATGGTAATTTACAGAAAATTTACCCCGTAAAAACAAAAAAAGCAGAGAGAGCTCTGCTTTTAAGGTTTTTATTAAGAAAAATTATGCTGTAGCATTCAGGCGCTTCACAAGATTAGACTTGCTTCTTGCGGCAGTGTTCTTATGCAGAATACCCTTTGCGGCAGCCTGATCAATTTTCTTAACAGCAAGACGAACCGCCTCAGCTTTGTTGTCGGCGTTGGTGTCGATAGCGTAGTAAGCTTTCTTGATAGCTGTTCTGAGAGCAGACTTAACGCTCTTGTTCTGAGCAGTTTTGGTTGCGATAACCTTAACGCGCTTCTTTGCTGATTTGATATTAGGCATTGTCCCACCTCCTTCAAAAAGCGATAACACGAATAACCGTGAGATTTATAAAAAGGACTCCATAAAAGCCCTATTTTCACAATCGTGCTGTAATATAATAACACTAACACTTGAAAAATGCAAGCATTTTCTTGCATTTACAGAGATTTTTTTCAAAAATTTATTTGTTTGCTTTTGCACACACAATATATTGATACTCACCCTTACAACACACACTATAAATCTCATTCCACCACCCCGACTATACTATTATAAAATGCATTTTCCGACCCAAAAAACCGCTTATACACAAATAATTCACAAATCCTTTTTACAAAATACACTTGACATTTCCATATATCGGGTGTAAATTATTAGTAGAGTTAGCACTCGACACACGAGAGTGCTAACAGCCGGATAAGGAGGCGATGGAATGGAGCTTGCACAAAGAAAACAGAAAATTCTCCGTGCCATCGTTGAGGGATACATCTCCACAGGTGAGCCCGTAGGCTCCAAAACCCTGCTTCAGGAAACCGACATCAATGTTTCCCCCGCCACAATCCGAAACGATATGGCGGACATGACACAGGACGGATATCTGTATCAGCCTCACACCTCCGCAGGCAGAGCCCCCACTCAGGCAGGCATACGATACTACATCGACAATCTGATGGAACTCAAAGCCCCATCGGCCCGTGCCTGCGACTACATCGACCAGAAACTGTCTGCAGCCGCAGACACTCCCGAAAATCTCCTGCGGTGTGCTGCCGAGCTGCTTTCGGACTACACAGGATTTTCTGCAGTGACCACCACACCCCCAAGTCTCAACGCCCGTATTCACAGGCTGCACATTCTCGGCACAGGAAGGCACACTGCAATGGCGGTGCTTGTTACCACCACAGGAATGGTCAGAAGTAAACTTTTCCGTTGCAACTTTGTAGTTACACAGGAAATCACAGAAGTTCTGCAGAAGGTGCTGAACAAAGCACTCTCGGGTGTTCCTCTGAGTGAACTGACAAAGCCTTTTATGCAGACCGTAGCCTCTTCTCTGGGAGACCTGATGCTCCTTGCTCCGCAGGCTCTTGTGGCACTGATGGACATAGCGCAGCAGGCACAGGAAATCTCAATCTGCACAGCAGGACAAACAAGACTTCTGTTTATGCCTGATGTAGACGTGCCAACAGCACGGGGACTGCTGAGTTTTCTGCAGAATACTGAGCAGGTTTCAAGACTTCTGTTTTCTCACAAAAACGGTCTGAGAATCCTTCTCGGCACAGAGTGTAAAACTTCCGAACTTCTCCGGGGTACGGTAATATCTGCAAGATACGAAATCGCAGGAGAGGTTGCAGGGTCGGTTGCCTTGTTCGGTCCTTTCAGAATGGACTATGCGGCAGCCGCAGGTGCAGTAGGCTACATTGCAAAGGCAGTCGGAAATCTGCTGGACGAAATGATTGAAATATAAAGGAGCTTATCATGAGCAAGAAAAACGAAAACACAGAAAATCTGAACACTGAAGAAGTTCTGGAAACTGCTGAAGCAGAAGCAGTGCAGGAGGAAGCGGTACAGGCCGAGCCTTCCGAAACAGAGATACTTCAGGCAGAGCTGAAAACTCAGAAAGAAAACTACCTGAGACTTGCAGCAGAGTACGACAACTACAGAAAGCGTACACAGGCTGAGAAACTTTCAATCTACGCTGATGCCACCGCAAAGGCAGTTGAAGAACTTCTCCCTATGGCAGACTCTGTGGCAGCGGCTCTGGAGTCAACCCCCGAGGACGACGCACAGCGCAAAGGCATAGAACTCATCGGCAATCAGCTTGCAAAATGTCTTGAGAAGTTAGGCGTTACTCCCTTTGGTGAAGTCGGCGAGACTTTTGACCCTATGTATCACAACGCAGTTGCAAGAACAGATAATCCCGACCTTCCTCAGAACGCTGTTGCAATGGTATTCCAGAAGGGCTTCAGAATCGGTGACAAGGTAATCCGTCCTGCAATGGTACAGGTTGCAAACTGCGGATAAAACAAATCAGCTATCAATCAATTAATATACAAATCAAATTCATATTTGGAGGAATTTATTATGGCAAAGACAATTGGTATCGATCTTGGCACAACAAACTCATGTGTAGCAGTTATCGAAGGCGGCGAGCCCGTAGTTATTGCTAACGCAGAAGGCGCAAGAACTACTCCTTCCGTTGTTGCTTTCTCAGCAAATGGCGAAAGACTTGTAGGTCAGTTTGCAAAGCGTCAGGCTATCACAAACCCCACAGGCACAATTTCTTCCATCAAAAGAGAGATGGGCACAGACTACAAGGTAACAGTTAACGGCAAGACCTACACTCCCCAGGAGATTTCTGCTATGATTCTTCAGAAGCTGAAGGCTGACGCAGAGGCTTATCTTGGTGACAAGGTAACTCAGGCGGTTATCACTGTTCCTGCATACTTCACAGATGCACAGCGTCAGGCTACAAAGGACGCAGGCAGAATTGCAGGTCTAGAGGTTAAGAGAATCATCAACGAGCCTACTGCTGCTGCTCTTTCCTACGGCATCGACAAGGAAACAGACCAGAAGGTTATGGTATACGACCTGGGCGGCGGTACCTTCGATGTTTCCATCATCGAAATGGGTGACGGAGTTCAGGAGGTTCTTGCAACAGCAGGTAACAACCGTCTCGGCGGTGACGACTTTGACCAGAGAGTAATCAACTGGATTGTTCAGAGCTACAAGACAGAGGCCGGCATTGACCTGTCAAACGACAACCTTGCAATGCAGAGACTCAAGGAAGCTGCAGAAAAAGCAAAGATTGAGCTTTCAGGCGTTACTTCCACAGATATTAACCTGCCCTACATCACAGCAGATGCAACAGGTCCCAAGCACCTGAATATGACTTTAACCCGTGCAAAATTCAACGAGCTTACAGCAGACCTGGTAGAAAAGACAATCACTCCCGTTAAAAACGCTCTTGCTGATTCAGGACTGAGCATCGGCGAAATTGACAAGGTTCTTATGGTAGGCGGTTCTTCCCGTATTCCTGCTGTTCAGGAGGCTGTAAAGGCTCTTATCGGCAAAGAGCCCTTCAAGGGCATTAACCCTGACGAGTGTGTTGCTATCGGTGCAGCAATTCAGGCAGGTGTTCTCGGCGGTGAGGTTGAGGGACTTCTCCTTCTGGATGTT
>JAZQHL010000109.1:0-3987 GCA_045540595.1 Ruminococcus sp. | reverse complement strand
ATACCTGTTGCGGTAACAACTGCCACTGCTGTGCCGTAAGTAACACTGCAACCTGAGAATACCATATTTGAGCGGTCACCCAAAGGTGCTTTTTCGTCAACAACTGCTGTTGCATCTTTTTCTGAAGGAACAGATTCACCTGTAAGCGCTGACTCTTCACACTTGAGACTTGTGCTCATAATAAGCCTTGCATCAGCAGGTATAAAGTCACCAGCCTCAAGTTTTATGATGTCACCGGGAACAATCTCTGCCGCATCAATAACCTTCTCTTCACCGTTTCTGATAACCCTTGCGTGGGGAGCGGACATATTCTGCAGTGCATCAAGGGCTTTTTCTGCTTTTGATTCCTGCACAACACCCATTATGGCGTTGAGTATTACAATCAGAACAATCAGAGCCGGCTCAAATAGTTCACCCCAGTTTTTCTCAACGCATACCACTACAAAAGAGACGATTGCCGCCGCAATGAGTATGAGAATCATCACGTCCTTGAATTGGTCAAAGAATCTTTGTAGAGTAGTTTTCTTTTTCTTTTCTTTCAGCTTGTTCGGTCCGAATTTTACTTTTCTTTCTTCAATCTGATTTGTCTCAAGACCTGTGGTCTGATCTGTCTCAAAGTGAGAAAGTACTTTTTCTATTTCTGTATTGTGAAAGATCAAGTAATAACCTCCCTGTGCCAAACAGCACAATTTTCTCATAATATTATTATACCAAAATATTGTAATCTTTCAATCAAATAAATATTAAGTTATGGTTAAATTTATAATAAAGTTTATTTCTTTCGTGCAATTTATATTTTTGTATGATATAATACATCTTGTATTCAAAACAAAGGAGAAAACTATGTCTGTAAAAGTAGTATTGTTTGATCTTGATGGAACACTTCTTCCTATGGACCAGGATGAGTTTGTCAAAACATATTTCACGCTTCTTGCAAAGAGAATGGCAAACTATGGCTATGAGCCTCAGGGTTTGATCAAAGCCATCTGGCAGGGTACAAAGGCAATGATGAAGAATGACGGCACCAGACTTAACGAAGAAGTTTTCTGGGAAGTTCTTGTAAGCATCTATGGTGAGCAGTGCCTTGAAAGTCAGAAGGTTTTTGACGATTTTTACCATAATGAATTCATAGGAGTAAAGGAAATCTGCGGATTCAATCCTCTTTCAAAAGAGGTTGTGGAGCGTATAAAGAAAGCAGGCTATCGTGTGGCACTTGCTACTCAGCCTATTTTCCCTCAGATTGCTACAGAAAACCGACTCAGATGGGCAGGTCTTGATTATTCAGACTTTGAACTTGTCACTACATACGAAAACATCGGCTTTACTAAGCCTGTTCCCGAATACTACAAAGAGGTTTGTGCCCGTTTAGGTGTGGAGCCTTCAGACTGTCTTATGGTAGGTAACGATGTGGACGATGATATGGTAACAGAAAATTTGGGTATGCAGACTTTTCTTGTTACAGATTGCCTTATCAATAACTCAGGCAAAGATATTTCCCGTTACCCTCAGGGTAATCTTGAAGATTTACTCAGATATCTTGATGTATAATAAAAAGTTCCTGATGATTTTCATCAGGAACTTTTTCATTTAGTCTTCATCAGAATCAATTATGTTTTCGTCAAGTTTGGAGTAAATGAATTTCTGTTTGGAATACAGACTCGCTTTGCCAGAAAGCAGGAAACTGATAACAGCAGAAAGTGCAAAGAAAATCATTCCTTCACTGCCGAAGAGTTCAATGCAGATAACCATTGTGCTGAGAGGGCAGTTTGTAACTCCGCAGAAAAGAGCGGCAATACCCACAGCTGCACCGAATCCGGGGTTAAGTCCCAGAAGCACAGCCATTGAGCCGCCTAATGTTCCGCCAATGAACATTGTGGGAACAATTTCTCCACCCTTATAGCCTGCACCAACGGTAATTGCTGTGAATAGAATCTTCAGTGCAAAGGCTTCAAACCTTACCTCGCCATCAGTGAAAATGTGATGAATAATGTTGACTCCGCCGCCGTTGTAGTTCATATTTCCCACAGCTATAGTCAGCAGAATAATCATTGTGCCGCCAACAGCAATTCTCAGAAATTCATTCCTGAAAAACTTTCTGAAAAGCCTCTCAGATGTATGCAGAGCAAGACAGAAAATAATGCTTACCAGTGCACAGACAATGGCAATAACAACAACTTTCCACATAGTGTCAGGTGTCATTGAAGGTACATTTCTCAGGGGAAAACTCTCAGGCTCCACACCCAGTGTTGTGGAAATCCAGAAAGCAGTAATGCTTGCAACAATACAGGGCAGAAAGGCTGCAGAGCATACATGTCCGACGCTTACAACCTCAAGAGCAAATACACAAGCACCCAACGGTGTTCCGAAAAGGGCAGAGAACACAGCGCCCATACCGCACATTGTAAGTATGTGTCTTGTTTTTTCGTTAAGGTGGAGTATCTTGCACAGCAGTGAGGAAACACTACCGCCAAGCTGCAGTGCAGCACCTTCTCTGCCTGCAGAGCCGCCGAATAAATGAGTAAGCGCAGAGCCCAGAAATATTGCAGGGAACAGCAGAGGGGGTACCTGCTCTTTGCTTCTCACACTTTCAAGCACACGGTTTGTGCCTACATCTGAAACTCTGCAGAGTTTATATATAGCCACAGACACTATACCGCCCAGAGGAAGCAACAGCACAAGCCAGGGGTTGTCTGTTCTTGTGTCAGTCACAAAACTCAGAGCCTTTGAAAATGCAAATCCCACAGGACCGCAGATTGCACCAATGGTCATACCAAGTGTCAGCCATTTGAGAAATGCAAGCAGATAATCTCTGGCGTTTAATAAAACAGGTTTGACTTTACCCCACATTATATCACACTTCTTTTACAGATTTCGGCTAATTATATCATATTTCTCAGTGATTATCAACTGTAACCATTCTCAGATGTTTCTGAAAATAACAGATAAATACTTGTGATGATAATGTATTTGTGATACAATATAATCACTTTTTTAAGGAGTTTTTTCTATGAACAATATACTGATTAAAGAATATTTGGTGCCTGTAAGTTCCTGTGATAATAAAGGAAATTTAAGCATTGCAGGTATATTTGACCTGTTTATGGATATGGCAACCGAGCACGGTGCCACTATAAATCTTGGTATGGACGATTTGTCAAAAAAGGGCTGTTTCTGGGTAGCGGCAAAATCCAGAGTGTGTATTAAAACAAGACCCCATATGCTTCAGAAAGTTACAGTTTCCTCTTGGCCTGAAAAACCGGGTAATATCAGATGCAACAGATATTATACAATCGCAGACGGTGACTCGGTTTTAGTCAGCGGAAAAACCGAGTGGACCATTCTGGATATGGAAACAATGAGACCAAAGAAATCCTCAGAAGTTTATCCTCAGGGTCTTGAGCATCTGGAGGATACTGTCTGCAGTGAGCCCTTTCGCAGAATGGGCACAGATTTTTCAGATTGTGAGGAAATCCTCAGTTATACCATTACTTCCCGTGATATTGATGTAAGCTGCCATATGAATAATGTAGCATACATAAGGGCTGTCCTCAGTGCATTCTCCTGCAAAGAAATTGAAGATATGAACATAAGTGAAATAGAAATTGCCTACAGAACTCAATGCTATGAAGGTGAAACCCTCTCAATCCGTAAAAGAGATATTGAAAACGGTATGGAGATAGGCATCATCAAGGAAGACGGCAAAGCTGCCGCAGTTCTTAGTATTTTCAGCTAAAGATAATTGCATACATAAACAAAAGACAGGCTACAACTGCACAGGTCCGTAAAAAACGGACAATAGAAAAAAGGTACCCCCTATGGTAGAATTAAAGAAGCTACCATAGGGGGATTTTTCATGCCAAGAGAATACAGACATATCAAACAATATGAAAAAGAATTATTCAAATTAAAAGACAAGGGTTTAACGCATAAAGAAATAGGAGCACAATTGGGTTTCACAAGCGATCAAGTAAAGAAATTCTTTGAACG
>JAZQHL010000108.1:0-6170 GCA_045540595.1 Ruminococcus sp. | reverse complement strand
AACGGTATTCGCTTTCAAAAATTTTAGGTGTAGACATAAGATTTCCTCCTGTAAAAAGTTACATTATTTCCCATATACATTCTAACAATTTAGACGATGTTTGTCAATAAAAAAAACAAGTGGCAGTCTGAACTGTCACCTGTTAAGCTAAAGTTTATCAAATATATATCTTAGATATGCCTCTCCTGCATCATAGTTGCAGAGAGTATAAAGCATACGGGAACCAACCGCGTCTTCAATCTCGTTGAGGACCCATCTGCCATTGTGTCTGATAAAATCAAAGCCTGCATAGTCTGTATGAAGGTGCTCCTGCAAGGCTTTGATTATTTCTGCCTGCTCACCTTCAACCTCTGCAAGCTCAGCCTTTCCGCCCAGAGAAAAGTTACTGCGGAAGTTTTCCTCTGAGGACCTTCTGACGGCGGCTACAGGTTTTCCTCCCAGCACATAAACCCGCACATCTTCACCTTTGTGTGAAGCAAGTTCCTGCAAAATGTAGGTTTTATCCTGAGAAAGCATTAGTCTTTCTGCACTTTCTTCATTCTCAAGGAGAAAAACCTCCTGTCCTCCGTGACCATTTACAGACTTGAGCACACAAGGAAAGGTGAATTTACTCAGATTCTCCTTGGTGAAAAGGCAGGTATTCATCACAGGCAGAGAAAGCTCCTTGCACATAAGATAAGTCTTATACTTATCGTTGGCAATTTCCACTGTCTGAAGGTTATTGAAGCAAGGCACACCCTGCGCCTCAAGAACTTTATTCACAATGCTCAGACGGCTTCTGTTTATGCAGAAATCCACGTTTTCACACTTCTGCCCGTCAAAAAAACTGCTGTCGTTATGAATCAAAAGAGAAAGCTCAGCACCGTAATTCTTTGAAACCTCAATCAGATGTCCTATAAACCAGCGGTTTACAACTGCATCTTCTTTTGTATATACAAGAATCCCTTTCATTTTTTCATTTCACCTGCAATATACTCCATGATACTGTCTGCAAGGTTTACCCCTGTGCAATCAAGTGTTGTTCTGAAATGGGTGTTTGAGTTGACCTCGCAGATAACAGGTTCATCACCTTCACCAAACATCACATCAACCCCTGCGAAATCAAGCTTCAGGGCTTTGCAGGCTGATATTGCCAGAGCCTGCTGTGCCTCGGTGGCAAGGTGGGGTTTCATCTTTCCGCCGATTGTAAGGTTTGAGCGGAAGTCCTCGTCGTTGTAGCGGTAAATTGACGCCACTACCCTGTTACCCACCACATTTATACGCAGGTCCCTGCCACAGCTTGAGGAGATAAACTCCTGCATAATAAAATCCTTATGCCCGAGTTTTTTTATAATCTCAACAGCACTTTCCCTTGACTCTGCAAGGTAAACCTGCATACCGAAGGAGCCGTAGGATTCTTTGATTACAAGGGGAAGCCCCAGTTTTTCTATGGCATTGTCAAGAAAACCAAGATTGCTGTAACCCACGCCTTCAAAGGTTTTGGGCGCAATAATGGTTTTGGGAATTCTGACCCCTGCCTTTGAAAGCAGGATACTTGTAAGAGCCTTATTGTCGCAGGCTTCCACTGCATCTGCACAGTTGAAAAGCCTTATCCCTGCCGACTCCAGAGCCTTGGCAAGACATATATCCTTATCCCAGAAAATAACAAAATCTGGATATTCTCTGCCGTTCAGATTCCCGCCAACTATATGGGATAAATCTGCACTTGTGAGAAGTTCAAGGCTTATGTTATGAAGTTTTGCAGATTCAAGCAGAAGGGAATAAATACCGCTGAACTTTTCACTGCTGAGAAAAGCATTGACAACAAGCCAGCCTTTCATCTTTACGCCTCCTTACTTACCGCGCATATTTCTTTTTGGAGAAAGAGTAAAATACATAATAAGAGGAATCAGTATGGCTATAACCAGAGATGCAAGCCATATACGGAATTTCTCAAAAATATTGATGGAAAACAGAGCCAGCAACACAGGCACAAGCTGTTCGTTGAAACTTTTTCTGAATATAAAGGCTGTATCTCTGTCAACCTTTACCGAGGTCTGTATGTCGGTAATTTCCAACTGACTGCGGATATGTGCAGGTATGCCCACAGCAAGCTCCATAACCCCGGGCAGGTTTGTGCGGGTGAATTTGGATTCATCAAAGGGAAGCACATGGCAGGCAATGTGTCTGTTCTTATATCTGAGAATAACCCTGTCCATCGGCTCAATACCAAGGAATTTCATATTATCTTCAGTCATTCTGACTATATCTGCATTTTCGTCACATTCGTGAGGACGTCTGCAGTTGAGGGTCAGTGAACTTCTGCCTACATAAATATCACTGAGTACGGTAATAAGTCCTCTTCTGTCCTTGTGACGGAAAGAATCAATAACAGGTCTGAGAATTATACTCTCTCCGAAGTTTGCCTTGATTATCTCCTGAATAGCCTGGTTTGAAGCATAAGACATATCTTCCATAGATTCTATAATTGTGTAGCCCTCGCTGTCCGCCCTGTACTCCTTTGAAAAGAGTTCCTTCTTGTGCTCGGGAACATCCTTGGTATCCATAAGCTGTTGCCACTGAGCATCAGAAAGGCGCAAAGGAATATTATCACTGAGGAGTTTGCGCTGTTTTCTGTTGAGACGGATTGTGCCCTTTGGCAGACCATTGTCTACAACTATGTTCTTTGATTTGACAAATATAGTGTCATTGGTCAGATTATTGATGATTTCAAAAAGGCTGAAATCCTTGAGAAGGCTCTCAGAAACCGTACCCTCAGGCACAGCAACATAATCTGATTTTATATTCTCCATTTTCTGAATTCTGACCTTTGAGAATTCATCATAGTTTTCGGTGCAGATTACAATCCGTGAAGTATTTGTGATGCAGGCTCTGCGCTTCACATAATTTGTGATGAAAATTTCACCTGTGCACTCTGTGATTACATCAGGGTCAATCAACACATCAACAAAGTCACCTGTGTCAGGATTCAGCACAACACAGTAATTGCCCTTGATTTTTTCTCTTACATCAGCAGAAAGTTTTATATAGCACTGGTAGGAATCTATGGGCTTGAGAATATCTTTCCCACTGTCCCGCTTAACCTCTGTGCAGAAGTTAAGATATGTGCTGTCAGACCTTCTTTTTCTTTTGATTGATACTACCCCGTCCTGCAACATCACCGAAGGCTGTATATCCTTTTTCTTCACAAAATTCACCTGCTCTCTGAGAAATAACTATTAATACTGTAATAACAGGTTCTCAGCGCCTTGTAGACGCCTTCCATATCATAATCCTTGTACTCGGGACACAGCAGTCTTGAGTTCAGTTCTATCTGCACTGTCTGTATACCGCAGTTACGGTTGACGGAAGATGCCACAGTATACTGAAAGCGTCCGCCAAAAGGATTATCAAGCTGGATTGAACCCAGATTTTCTCTGCTGAAAGCAAAGAGAATAAGATTAAGAAGTGCTTTATCACTGAGATTCCTGTAGCCTCCTGTTCCAAGGCACACCATCACGTTTCTGTGGGTAGCAAGCTGATGCAAATCCACCACAAGGCGGATACCGTTATCACGCACATACTGCTCCAAGGCAGTGCGGTAATCAGACACAGGGTCGTAGTTTGCATCGTCATTGAGATTGGTCATCTTTCTGATGATGGGACAATTCAGTTCATTATGGAGCATTTCTGCAAGCAGACCTGTGGCAGGCTCTGCATATTTGATTTTTCCGTTTCTTCTCTGCTCTACTGCGTGAGGTGCAGAAAACATAATTCTGCCGTCACCGGGTCTGAGCACATAGGAGTCACCTGTTTTATTTTCAACCAGACCGTGAGCCTGTTTCAGATTCTCAAGAAAGTCCATAAAAACACCTCGTTTCAAGTATATCACAGTGACTTTATAAATTCAACAAAAGCAAAAAACAAAAGCCCGATATCAATCAGGCTTTTTTACTGATAATATTATGCTTTGATAATTACCGCTTCGTCAGTAACACCAAGCATACCGAACTTAACTTCAACGCTCTTACCTGTCAGAAGGTCTGTGTATGTGCCGTCAGCCATTGAAACATTCACAAGAGCATCTGCGCTCTTCACAGGGAAGACACCTGTGATTTTGCTGTCTTTTAATGTATGAGAAGCAAGAAGCACTCCTTCGCAGGGTGATGTGACAGAGTAGTCACTGTCAGCAAAAAGACTGTCCTTACGGATAGAATAAAGCTTCTGCATAAGAGGAACAAGGTCTGTCTTAACCTCCCAATCCACTGTATCTTTGTCAAAAAGAGAAGGCAGATGCACTTCTCCAACCTCCTGCCCGTTATAAACAAGAGGCATACCCTTCTGGAAATACATAAAGGCTGTCCATACCCTCAGTGCTTTTTCACTCCTGATAAGCTGATGAGCACGGGGTCTGTCGTGGTTCTCAAGGAATCTGAGTTTTACATAGTTGTCAGGATAAATTGTCTCCTGAAGATTAAGCGCCTTTGCATACTCTGCAAGAGAAATTTTACCCAGCAGACAGTCCACAAACTCACCTGCAACATCGTAATCATAAGCAATGTCAAAAGCCTCGTAAATCTCACTGTCAGAAAGGGCGGTCATACCCTGACTGCGGATATAGCGGATAAATCCGTGCTCGATGCTTTCTGCAAGCCAGATGCAGTTTTCACGCACCTTTGCCACCTCAGCCCTTGCCTTCTGCCAGAACTCAAGGGGTACAAGAGGTGCTACATCACAACGGAAGCCGTCCACAATCTCAGCCCACATCCTGAGGGTATCAATCTGATAATCCCACAAATCCCTGTTTGAATAATCCAGGTCGATGATGTCTGTCCAATCCCCCACACGGTTGCCGAAGGACCCGTCCGCTTTGTGATAAAACCACTCGGGGTGATTCTGAGAAAGCCAGGAATCAGGTGAAGTGTGATTATACACAACGTCGATAATGCACTTCATTCCAAGAGCGTGTATATCCTCAACAAGGCGTCTGAAATCATCAATAGTACCAAACTCAGGATTTATCTCACGATAATTCTTTATGGCGTAGGGACTGCCAAGCACACCCTTGCGTGCTTTCTCACCCAGAGGGTGAATGGGCATAAGCCAGATGATATCCACACCCAAGCCCTTGATTCGCTGAAGGTCTTTTCTGACTCCTTCAAAGGTGCCCTCTTCACTGTAATTGCGTACAAAAACAGAATACATTACCTGATTTCTCAAAGATTTATCAGTATCAAAAGCCACAATAAAAACCTCCTGATTTTTTATAGTAAACTATACTTATATGATACAACCCTACAGATAAGTTGTAAAGTAAAAAATAGCCAAAAGCACAGAAAAAAGGCAACCGATGAGGGTTGCCCTTTAATGTCATACTATATAGGAATAAGCAATCAGAACTCAATCAAGAATCATATCTATACCCTTCTGAAGTGTATCGCCATCGATTGCTCCTGAAGCCTGTGTCACAAGGTTTCCCTTTGCATCGATGAAATAGGTTGCAGGAATAGAAGTCACATTGTAAACATAAGCCGCAACCTGAGCGCTGTCGTAATAAACAGGGAAAGTGTAGCCCTGAGAAGCAATAAAATCAGAGGCAGTCTGCACTGTTTCAGTAGAATTATCAGTCATATTCACCATCAGAAAATTCACCTTATCTCCCCACTCAAGGTACTTCTGTTGAAAATCAGGCATCTCCATTTTACAGGGCGGACACCAGCTTGCCCAGAAATTCACCACTGTGGGTTTACCCTTGAAATCAGAAAGTTTCACCTCATTACCCTGTGCATCATAAACCACAAAATCAGGAGCAGGGTTTGACCATTCCCCTGAAGAATGAGACCCTGAATTATCGTTGGTAAAATCATCTGAAGTATTATTGCGGGACAAAGCACCGTAAAGTGCAAAGGCACCAAGTACCAAAGCCATAGCCACCAGAATAATCAAAAGAACTTTAATCTTTGTTTTCATATTTCCTCCTGCACAGTAAATTAGTTTTATCTGCAGCTTAACAAAAGTATTATGTCACTCTGTTTATAAGTACATTATATCATACGGCTCAGCAATTCTCAATACAATCGCACAAGTAATCAACCGAAATCTTCACACATTCCTGAAAACAAATCTCAATCTGACATCACTTATACAACCCTCCATTTATATAAATAAGTCAGCCCCCGACAGAGGTTACT
>JAZQHL010000107.1:0-6463 GCA_045540595.1 Ruminococcus sp. | reverse complement strand
GTCGCCGGGAACAAGCCGCCGCAGCGGGTCAGCAGAAGCACGATGATCAGGACCAGCACCGCAAGCGCCGCGCCGCCGATCGCCAATAAGGACTTTTTCCCTTTGTTCATACTGGTTCTGCTCCTTTCCTGTTTGGATTATTAATAGTACAGGACCGCCAGAAGGGGGTTGTGATCGGAGATATGCTCGCCATTGTAATAGTCATTCACAACCTCAAACTTCTCGGCCGCCATGTTCTCAGACATGAAGATATGGTCGCCGTAGGCAAAATTGTCATCCGCACGCTCGCCCCATGCGTTGAAGGAGCCGCCGTAGACAGTATCCACCGCCTTGATGCGCACATCGGGATAGCCACTTTGGGTGACGATCTGGTAGCCGCTATTGTTAAGAGCGTTACCGATGCCGCAAAGAACGAGGGATTTGAGCTTCAGGACAAAAATATAATCGGTGTTACAGAAGCAGTTGTTGCACGTACTCAGGACAACTATGCAACCACCGACCAGATAGCAACAGACATCCGCAACAAGTTTGGCGGTGAGGACTTGGGCATGGTGTTCCCCATTCTCAGCCGTAACCGTTTTGCTATTCTCCTGCGTTCTATCGCAATGGGCTGCAAAAAACTTTATGTTCAGCTTTCCTATCCTTCTGATGAAGTAGGAAACTCCTTTATTACTTACGACCAGATTGATGAGAAAGGTGTAAACCCCTACTCAGACAGCTTCAACGAAGAGGAGTTCAGAGCTGTTTTCGGCTATGACACAAAGCACACTTTCACAGGTGTTGACTATATCGAGTATTACAAGAGTCTGGGTGACAACATTGAGATTATCTTCTCCAACGACCCCAGATACATTCTCAAATACACAAAGAATGTTCTTAACTGCGATATTCACACACGTTTCCGCACACAGCGTCTTCTGAAGGCTGCAGGTGCACAGAAGGTTTATCGTATGGACGAAATTCTTACAGAGAGTGTTGACGGCTCAGGCTTCAACCCTCAGTACGGACTCTTAGGCTCCAACAAAGCTACAGAGGATAAGGTTAAACTTTTCCCCCGTGACTGCCAGGAGTTTGTTGACAGACTTGCTGCAGCAATGTTTGAGGCTACAGGCAAAAAGATTGAGTGTATGATATACGGTGACGGCGGTTTCAAGGATCCTGTTGGCGGTATCTGGGAACTGGCTGACCCTGTTGTTTCACCTGCTTTCACACCCGGTCTTGCAGGCAAGCCCAACGAGCTTAAGATGAAGTATTTTGCTGACAACGACTTCTCCGACCTTTCAGGCGAGGAACTCGCAGCTGCTATGAAGGAAAAGATCAGAGCAAAGGACGGCGACCTTGTGGGCAATATGCAGTCTCAGGGCACTACACCCAGACAGCTTACAGACCTTCTGGGCTCACTGTGCGACCTGACAAGCGGCTCAGGTGACAGAGGCACACCCGTTATCCTTATTCAGGGTTACTTTGATAACTTCGCAACAGAATAAAATTATTAATTATCCCTCTGCAGAGCAATCTGCAGAGGTTTTTTATACCCCTTATTTTAGGGGTTGACATTATCACTTCAGCGCAGTAAAATGAAATTGTAGAAAACAACATCTGTTGTTATTTTATGAAAGGGTGATATTTATGAAAAAAGTAAACATTCTTCTAGCTGTTGTTCTTATTCTCTCTATGCTTCTGTGCGCTTGCGGTAGCAAAAGTTCAATTATCGGCACATGGACAGGTACACAGGACGGCGTTTCAATCTCCATGACCTTCAACGAAGACAAAACAGGCAGTATGGCTGTTATGGGCGGTCTTATCACTGCAGGCTTCACCTACACCGATGACGGAAGCAAACTTATTCTGACTCCTGATGAAGGTATGGAAGACTATATGTCTTTTTCTGAGATAACATATTCTATTGACGGTGACACAATGACCGTTACAGGAGACGGCGACACCATAACAATGACAAGACAGTAAAACATAAAAACCAAGCCTGGTGCAGATTTTCTGCATCAGGCTTTTTGTTTTATCACAGATATTTTGTCATAAGCAGGGCATCTTCACGGGGATTTGAGTAATACCCTTTTCTGACACCCACCTCTTCAAATCCCATTTTTCTGTATAGATTTGAAGCAGGGGTGTTGCTGACTCTTACCTCCAGTGTTACAAACTGCAGATTAAGTTTTTCTGCTTCCTGCAACAGAGCCTTTGTAAGAGCCTCGGCTATGCCTCTGCGACGGTAATCAGGACTTACCGCCAGATTTGTAAGACTTCCTTCGTCAAGCACCCATTCAAGGGCAATGTAACCTGCAAGGGTGTCATCTTCAAAACATCCCAGACACAAAGCATTGTCACTCTTTGTGAGATTTTCTATGCTCTGCTCGCTCCAGGGACTCTGAAAACAACTCTCCTCTACCCTATAAATCGCTTTTGTGTATTCTGCGTTCAGTTTTGTTATATTCATATTTTCTCTCTGAGTTCTTCTATAAGCGTTTTTACCGCTTCTTCTATTTCGTCCCTGCATATTCTGTAACGTGCCTCAGAGCCCCCGTAAGGGTCAGATATACCACCCTTATCTTCAGACAGTATATAAATTTTCTCAGAAGGCACATTGAAATAGCGGAGAATTTCTTTGTGTTCAGGAGTCATAACCGCTACAAGGAAAAATTCATCTGTATCAAGATCGGTTATTACTGTAGATGTAAAAGAAGAAATATCTATACCGATTTGTGCAAGAGCAGTTACGGAATTCTGTGCTGCAGGTATTCCTGTGGAAGTACAGACACCTGCCGACTGTGACACAAAAGGCAGTGATTCCCTTTTGCAGATGTGATTGAATATTCCTTCAGCCATAGGGCTTCTGCAGGTATTACCTGTGCATACAAAAAGTATTTTTTTCATAGTTTCACCCTATCAGGACTTTGCGTCATACCAGGTCTCACCCATTGAAGCTTCTGCCACTAAGGGTACAGACAGTTTAACTGCGTTTTCCATTTCTTCCTGAAGCACCATTGCGGCACGCATTGACTCGTGCACAGGAGCTTCTACAATAAGTTCATCGTGCACCTGCAGTATAAGTCGGGATTCCATTCCCTCTGCTCTGAGTCGCTCATCTACACGGACCATTGCAATCTTGATGATATCTGCTGCTGTGCCCTGAATAGGCATATTACGTGCAACACGCTCACCGAAAGAACGGGTAATATGATTAGTGGCTGAAAGCTCAGGCAGGTAACGTCTGCGTCCGAAAACAGTTTCAACGTAACCTGTTATCCTTGCATTTTCAATCACATTCTTCATATATGAGTCAACGCCTGAATAATGAGCAAGGTAGTTCTTTATATATTCAGAAGCCTCGCGGTTTGTAACACCGATATCCTTTGCAAGAGAAAAAGCACCGATACCGTAAACAATACCGAAGTTTACAGCCTTTGCACGGCTACGCATAACTGGAGTAACCATCTCCACAGGCATTTTGAAAACTTCTGACGCTGTAGCCGTATGGATATCTGTATTATCAAGGAAGGCTTTACGCATATTGTCATCTTTAGCAATATCAGCCAGAACTCTTAATTCTATCTGAGAATAATCCGCATCAACAAGCACACAACCTTCTTTTGCCACAAAGAACTTTCTCAGTTCTCTGCCCAGCTCTGTTCTCACAGGAATATTCTGCAGGTTAGGCTCTGTAGAGCTGATTCTGCCTGTGCGGGTTTCCTTCTGATTGAAGCTTGAGTGAATTCTGCCGTCCTCTGCAATAACCTTTGTGAGTCCGTCACAGTAAGTGGACTTGAGTTTTGCGTAGGTCCTGTACTCAAGAATCATACCGATTACAGGGTGATAGTTGCGAAGTCCCTCCAGCACATCTGCGTTTGTGGAGTATCCGCTCTTTGTCTTTTTCTTTGCAGGCAGACCAAGTTTTTCAAAAAGGGCAACACCCAGTTGTTTGGGAGAATTTATGTTGAATTCATAGCCTACACTGTCGTAGATTTCCTGCTCAAAACACTTCAGTCTTTCACCGATGTATTCACCGTAGGTTTCAATCCCATGACGGTCAACGGCAAAGCCGATATTCTCCATTCTTGCAAGAACCTTTGCAAGAGGAATTTCTATGGTATCAAGAAGTTTTCTCTGATTCTTCTCTTCAATTTCCTTTGAAAGTTTCTCTGCAATCTGAGGCAATGCACAGTAAGCAGGGGAAACCTCTTCACCCTCAATCTCAGGCACAGAGATTCTGTACTCTGCACAAAGGCGCTCAGGTGAGTAGTCTGAGGAAGAAGGGTTGAGCAGATATGCCCCCAAGGACACATCAAACTGCACCAGATTCATCTGTATGCCTTTTTTGTCTGCATAGGCATACACGGCCTTGCTGTCATAGAAAATCTTGCTGCAGGAAGACTTCAGGAAATCTGCGAAAGCCTTTTCATCTTCTGTAACATAGACCATATCTTTTGTGTATACGCTCAAACGTACAAACTCACCCTCAGTAAACTGCGCATCTGCCACAGCATTTTCTGAGAATACAATTTCATCAGCACTGCTTACTGTTTTCACCTTAACACAGATTGCTTCTGCCTTCTCGTCAACAGAAGTTATTGTAACCTCGTGGAGGCCGAATTTATCAATGAGTTTGAAAAGTTCAAGCCGTGCCATATATCTTGCCGCGGCTTCGGGGTCTGTCATATTGACTTTGTAATTTTCAAGGGTTGTATCAATGGGAACCGCCTTGTGAATTTCACCCAGCATAAGGCTGAGATAGGCATTCTCCTTGTCTGCCAGAAGTTTCTTTCTGACAGTTTCCCTTATATCTGCAGAGTCGATATTCTCATACACTCCGTCAAGACTTCCGAATCTGCCGATAAGGTCGCAGGCCCCCTTGGGACCGATACCTGCCACACCGGGGATATTATCAGAGGTATCACCCTGCAGAGCCTTGATGTCAATAAGACGCACAGGCTCTACACCGTACTCTTCCATGACCTTTTCTTTGTCGTAAATCACTGCAGTGGGGCTTCCCTGCTTTGTTGCGGCAAGGCGGACTGTGACCTTGTCTGATACAAGCTGAAGTGAATCTCTGTCTCCTGTGGCAATTACACACTCGTTGCCGCTTTCTTCGCACACGCGGGCAAAGGTACCCAGAATATCATCCGCCTCGTATCCTTCGCAGGAAACAATTCTGTAGCCCAGAAGTCCCAGAAGTTCTTTCAGAGGCTCAACCTGAGAGGCAAGTTCTTCGGGCATTCCTTTTCTGGTTGCTTTGTAGCCTGAGTATGCCTTGTGGCGGAATGTAGGCGCACGAAGGTCAAAGGCAATGGCAACACAGTCAGGATTGGTATCTGCCTTTATCTTCTCAAGCATTGTCAGAAAGCCGTAAATTGCGTGGGTAAACTGTCCGTCCTTTGTGGTCAGAGGGCGGATTCCGTAATACGCACGATTAAGTATACTGTTACCGTCAACTGCTAAAAATCTCATAATTTATACATCACATCCACTGTTTTTCCGTTTCGTTTATAAACACGGGGTACACGCTTTGAAACAGCGCAGATAATCTCGTAATTGATGGTTTGAGCAAAGATTGCAAGTTCATTTACTGTGGGAGCCTCATCTGTGCCTTTGCCGAAAACAACAACCTTATCACCGAGTTTTACTCCCTCAATATCCGTTACATCTATGACGGTCTGGTCCATACAAACTCTGCCCAGAATCTTTGCTTTTTTTCCTTTCACGCTCATATAGCCTTCTTTTGAAAGACTGCGGAAATATCCGTCAGCATAACCTATGGGAACAGTTGCAACTATCATATCCCTGTCTGCAGTGAAGGTTCTGCCGTAGCTGACGGTTGAACCTTTTCTGAGTTTCTTGACGTGAGCAACTGTAGTTTTCAACACCATAGCAGGCTTCAGGTCAATCTCTGACTCAAGGGAGGGATTGGGTGCAAGTCCGTAAAGAATAATGCCTGCACGGACCATAGAAAGGTGAGAGTCTTTATAATACTCAACAGCACCGCTGTTTGCGTGGTGAACAAAAGGAAACTCCACCCCGCGGTCAGAAAGTTTTTTCAGTGTAGTTTCAAAATTCTCAAGCTGTTTGTGGGTAAATTCACTACCCTCTTCCCCCTCGTCAGACACAGCAAAGTGTGCCATAATACCGCAGGGATTAAGCCCCTCAAGTGAACAGGCTTCAACTATTTCATCGATGGAAGCCTCATCCTCAGGAAAACTCTGACACATAAAACCGATACGGCTCATACCCGTATCAACCTTGATGTGAACATCAAGAGTTACCCCTGCCTTTACAGCTTCACAGGCAAGTTCCTTTGCATATTCAGGTCCGTAAAGTGCCTGAGATATGTTATTATCAGCCAGAGTTTTCGCAAGAGTCACAGGTGTATAGCCCAGAATAAGAACAGGCTCTTTTATGCCGTGTTCTCTCAGTTCAAGTGCCTCGTCAATATTGGAAACAGCAAAAAAAT
>JAZQHL010000106.1:0-21560 GCA_045540595.1 Ruminococcus sp. | reverse complement strand
CCTGAGCCAGGATCAAACTCTCTAAAATCTGTATGTTAACACCTTTCGGCGTTAAAACCTATTTCAGAGCTTTTGTGTCTGCTCATTAAAACACTTGCGTGTTTACTTGATGTTTGTTGTGTCATCTTCACTGTAATTTTTGAGTACTAAATCTCAAATTAATTACGGGTTCTCATTTTCTTTGTTGTTCAATTTTCAATGTCCTTTGTTCCGTCGAAATCAACAAATCAACATCTCGTTCTTTAGTGAACTTGCTGTAGTTTTTGTCGTTCTCTCGTGCGGAACGTGTTTTATTATATATCAAGCCAAGACAAATGTCAAGCATTTTTTTCGACTTTTTTCAAAAATTTTTAAAAATTTTTTCAGCACCAAAAGGTAGTATGTTTACCCCTTATAAAGCACAAGATATTGACCGCAAATCACTATATATATTATAAATTGTATAGAGTAATATTGATTTAACCCATTAGACGATGTATAATTATTTTGTGAGGTACGAAATCTTACTCAATCAGAAATCTGAATCCTATACTTTTTATAATATATTTAAGGAGTGGTTTTATGTACGAGCAGAATGTCACCGGCAATCAGGAACTTAAAACATTCTACAACAGGCAATACATAAAAGAGTTCCTTGCCAGACCTTTTACCCTTATAACAGCAATATTGCTTATCTTTGCAGAAATCTCAGAGCTTTCACTCAGTTTTCTCATGTGGCTTTCCCAGTTTATTATACCTTTGGATGAAATCAACCTGTATCTGAAGGATGTTCTCGGCACAGATTCTATAGAATTCAGCGGAGGAAATTTTAATCTATCTGCGCCTATTGGCAGTGTTGCTCTTATCGCAGCCTTTCTTATCCTTTACTTCAGGTCACGGAACAAAGATTACAGCAGTGCTCCCACTGCAGGCACAGTCATTCTGAAGGTTTACTCTACTATTAATCTAATCAGCCAGGCAATCGGCTCTGTTTTGTTGCTTATCATTCCCTTCCTGGTCGGTTTTCTTATGAAAGCCATTCAGGAAAACTTTGCTTCCCACTCTGCAGGCTTACCTGACCGTGTAATCGGTGTATCGGTTTTTCTTATTACATTATATATTCTCTTCAATATAGCCCTCAACATTCTTAATGCTTTGGGGCTCAGAAACTTTTCCAATTCTCTGCACAGCAGTCTGACTACAGATAAACTTTCTCACAAAGGCACAACATTATTTGCAGTCACTTCCTTTATACACCTTGGCAACCTGGCTCTCACAACCCTTTCTTCTGCTCTGATTCTTTTCAGTGCCAGCGAAAACCTCAGCGCAATCACAGGCGGTGAACTTTCCGTCATATTTGAGCAGGTGCCTTTCAAGGCAATAGGGCTTCTGATTCTTCTTGCGCTTCCTGTATCAGCACTAAAGAGCATTATGCTCTGCCTATTTGCTTTGAGATACAGAAAGCACATTACAACTTCTGACAACGAGAGTTACTCCCTGCCTGTTTCCGGAACTCCTTGTACAGAAACAAAAGAAGTAATTACTCCCGAAGAAACCCCCGCCACAGAAGTTACCGAAAAAGAAAATACCGAAGCCACAGAAGCTGCTCCGAATTTCTGCTTTATGTGCGGGAACCCTGTCGACGGTGAGCAGAATTTCTGTTCCCACTGCGGAAGCAAACTTACTCAATAAACCTATACATTATTATATATAAGAAACCTCTGAGATGTAAAAACACCTCAGAGGTTTTGTTTGTTGTCTGCTATTATATATAGTATAGATTACGCGTAGAAACCCTTGAAAGCCTCAGTGATTGCAGCCTCACGCTCTGCATCCTCTGCAGGGTCGTTGTAAATCATCAGATACTTGCCGTTTGTAGAAAGCACAACATCAACTGTACCCTCGTCAAGTTCCTCTGTAACAGTAATCTTGCCCTCAGACTTTGCCTGCTTGTAGAAAGCACTCTCTGTGTCTGTGTAGCTGTAAAGTTCAAGAACTACTGTTTCACCGCCGTAAGTATATGTGAACTTGTAGCCTCTGTCAGCGCCAATCATATCAGCTCTCATAACAACAGGGTCTGTCATCTCATCACTTGTTGTTTCGGGCATAGCATAAACATAACCCATATCTGCAAAGTATGCGCACAGACCATCAAGGCTGTTCTCATAATCCTTGTACTCAATACCCTCTACACTTGTAGGGTCTGTAACATTCTGAATCTTGGGAGTGTTTGCATTAGGCATACAAGCACACAATGAAATCATAAGCATAAGTGCCAGCATAAGTGCAACAATCTTCTTCATAATATTTCCTCCGTTCGGATGTCTTTTTGAAAACAGTAAAGTCAAATGACTTTGTATTGGTTAATAATATCATATTTCTTTTTTGAAATCAATAGTGTATAATTAGATTCAGGAGTGATAAATATGCAAAAACACTGCGGACTTATGCGTGCCGCCATTGATAAATACAATATGATAGAAGAGGGAGACCGCATTGCCGTAGGTGTATCGGGAGGAAAAGACAGCCTGGCACTTCTGTGGGGACTTGCAAGCCTGAGACGCTATTACCCCAAAAAGTTCGAGGTTGTAGCACTGACTGCCGAC
Organism: Ruminococcus sp.; assembly: GCA_045540595.1. Taxonomy (GTDB): domain Bacteria; phylum Bacillota; class Clostridia; order Oscillospirales; family Acutalibacteraceae; genus Ruminococcoides. The sequence continues at coordinate 18,975 of JAZQHL010000106.1, read as the reverse complement.
CCTTGCTTTGACGGCAAAGAAGCAGACTACTCTCTTATAGAGCAATACTGCAAAGAAAACAACATTGAATACATTATAAGAAGAACAGAGCTCGCAAAGGTTGTTTTTGAGGATAAAAAAGCCGAGAGTCCTTGCTCGCTGTGTGCCAAAATGCGCAGGGGAATCCTCCACAATATGGCAAAAGAGCAAAACTGCAACAAGCTGGCACTTGGCCACCACTCAGATGACGCCGCAGAAACAATGCTGATGAATCTTTTCTGCGGAGGAACAGTTGCCTGCTTCCGCCCTGTCACTTATCTGAGCATCAAGGACTTAACCGTAATCCGTCCTATGATATTCTGCGACGAAGCCAAGATAACCTCTCTTTCGGAAAGATACCACTTCCCTGTTGTAAAAAGCAAATGTCCTATGGACAAAAACACAGAGAGAGAACGCACAGGCAACCTTATGAAAGAATTGTCCGAGCGTTATCCCGACCTTAAATCAAAAATCCTGGGAGCTCTGGAAAGAGGCTCCATCAGCGGTTGGTAATCATATAAAAATATACGGCTCGCACCATTAATAGGGTGTGAGCCGTTTTTGTTTAACTTAATACATATACAGTAACATTGCGTCTGCCCCAGTTCATACACTGGCTGTATGTGGGATAGAATACGTCTACAAGCACACTGCCGCTCATGAGAGCTCCGCCTGTATCAACCGCAGTGGCATAGCCGTACACAACACTGCCGTCAGAAGACACAATGTAAAGCTTTGAGCCATAGGGAATTACGTTAGGGTTAACCGCAACACCGCCTACATACACAGGCACACCTGTGGCAGTGATTGCGCCCTCTGCCGCATAGTATGCAGTGGAAGTACCTGTCAGTTTCTTTGTGTAGGAAACAGTCTTGCCTGATGCATCGGTGAAGGTGCCTGCCTTGTTGCTGACAGAAGCACCCTGAGAAGGCTTTGAAGACGAGCTGTTGTTCTGAGTTTTCGGAACACCTGTTCCGATGAGTTTTATCTGGTCAACGGGCTCACGGGTAACCTTTTCACTGATTACAACCGATTCTGCAAGTTCACCGTCAATATACTTATTCTTTGAAACAACAGTCTTTTCGCCCTCAATACCATACTGTGTAATTTTAGATGTACCTGTAAGCATACTGCTTGTTTCCTCAGACACGTAGCCGTAATCAATGGACTCTACTGTAGTTTCTTCCTTGTATTCAATCTTCTGAACAACAATCTCGATACCGTCATAGATTACATCTGAAAGTGCAGGATAAACCACATCATCTTCCGTAATCTCCACACCTAAATCTGAAAGCAGGTCTTCTACTGTGCCTGATGTTACGCTGTATGTTTCGGTTTCACCGCCGATGGTAACTGTGGCACCGCAATGAGAAGAAACGGAAATCTCCATCTGAGGTACAAGGGGTGTGTCTGCAGGAGGGATAATTTCCTCTGCTCCTGTAAGTGTAATGCCTGCTTTTCTGATAGCATCGGCAACTGTACCCTCGGTGCATTCTGCAATAATTTCCTGACCTCTGTAATTAACCTTCACTTCAAAAGCCCTGACAATAGTAATTGCAACACATCCTTTGCCGTCTGTGCGGATAATCCTGTCGTTTTCGCTGACCTCTATATCCGCTTTGTCAAGAATCTGGTCTGTATATACATCAGAAACATCTGACATCACTTCATCTTTTGAGGAAGTCTGTGCCTGTACCGTCAGCGCAAGCACGCATACAAGAAGTGTCATCAGCATAAGGCTGAGCACTCTGATAAGTTTTCTGTTCACGGCACATCACATCCTTTCTTTTAATCCGTAAAACAGTGTCACAAAAAGAGGCTTAGAGTGCACTCTCCCCATAACAATTGTCATTATATTCAGATTTTTAACAGGTGTCAAATTATTTGACCTCTTAATTTTGTGCAATTTGCACAATACTTTTCTGCAAAAGAAATTAATAAACACTCATTTGTTTCTTATAAAGAATTATTCTACAGCAGAATACTGTAAAAAAGCAACAGAAATGAATTGTTACAAAAATGTAATAAAAAATGACAGTGGTGTAATGTATTATTCCTGTTTTTTATCCGTTTTTTGACTGTGTTTGTTTTTTATCATTGGCTTTACAAAGGGCTTTTCAGGGTGTTTTTTCGACACATTTTTCTTTTGGAGCAACAAAACACAAGAGGCTTTTTTGACCCGATTTTTGCAAAAATCTGTTACAAATCACATCCGTCTGCACAAATAAAAAACCTCCGGAGCAACCGCCCCGGAGGAATCGTTTTTAATCAAAAGTTCTGTAGAGTGCCACCACTGTACCCAGCAGCACCACCTCGTCTGCAATGATAGGCTCAAAGGCATCGTTTTCAGGCTGAAGGCGGAAGTGTCCGTCCTCCTTATAAAAACGTTTTACAGTAGCCTCGTCTTCAATCATAGCAACTACAATATCACCATTATTTGCCACAGGTGTGCGGTGAACAACCACAATGTCACCGTCAAGGATACCTGCGTTTATCATACTTTCACCCATAACTCGCAGAGCAAAAAGCTCTCTGCCTCGTCTGAGGCTTTCGCTTATGGGAATATAGGTTTCAATTTCTTCAACCGCAAGGATAGGCACACCTGCAGTAACACGGCCAAGCACAGGCACAGATGTTGAGCGGTCCATACCGCTTACCTTGATGCATCTGTTGAATCCTTTTTCACGCTCAATAAGACCTCTTTCCTCCAAGGTCTTCAGGTGCAGATGCACAGTAGAGGTGGATTTAAGTCCTGTTGCAGCACAAATCTCACGCACCGAGGGCACACGCTGCTCCTGAGCGCACTGAGTTATGTAATCATAAACTTTCTGCTGGCTTTTGGTCAAAGGCTTCATACACATTTCTCCTTTCTCAATACAATACTGATTAATATAGAAAACACAGAAAAAACTGCAAAAACTCATACTTTAATCATACTATAACATATACAAAAGAAAAAATCAAACATTTGTTTCAGTTTTTGAAGAAATTTTCACAGAAAATGTAATAAAAGTTCAGGCTAAGTTAACACCTTGTTAACCAAGTCTCCTTGCACTCTGCTATAATATAACTGTACCCGATGATCCGCATACACGGGTACCGTCAGAAAGAGATTGACGAATGTTCTACCCTCCTATGCAGGCTGCAGCCTGCAGAAAGTCAGTCTGAGCGATATGGGTGCAATCCGCAGGATCTGATACCCCCGCGGGCAATTGTTCCTGTATCCTCAGACTGACCGCAAGTGAAAACACTTGCATCCCCTCATTTTTCCGAAGACACCGTGCCTTTTCAGGGTGCGGTGTCTTTGGTTTTCTGCCCTTTTCATTTATATGTCACAATCCGTGTCTTTTTTATTGCACCGCAAAAAATTATGTGGTATACTATAAATTAGAAAATTAGTGTCTTTGTGCAAAGCAAAGACAGGTACATACAGCATTTCTGTCTATAGAAAGGATTTGAATATTATGTGCGGTATCTGCGGATTTACAGGCGAAGTAATCGACCGTAGCAAAACAGTAAGAAAAATGGCTGAGGTTATCACTCACAGAGGTCCTGACTCTTCAGGCTTTTATGAGGACGACCGTATTGCCATGGGCTTCCGCCGTCTGAGCATCATTGACGTTGAGGCAGGCCATCAGCCTATCTACAACGAGGACAAGACCCTGGTGCTCACCTTCAACGGTGAAATATACAACTATAAGGACCTGCGTGAAGAACTCATTGAAGCAGGTCACAAGTTCTACACAGAAACAGACAGCGAAGTGCTTATCCACGCCTTCGAGCAGTGGGGCGAGGATATGCTTATGAAACTGCGCGGTATGTTCGGATTTGCCATCTACAACAAAGAGGACGGCTCTGTGTTCATTGCCCGTGACTTCTTCGGCATCAAGCCCATGCACTACACTGTAATTGACGGTGAACTTGTTTACGCATCTGAAATCAAAAGTATTCTTGAACACCCCAATTTCGAGAAAAAGTTCAACATAAAAGCTCTGGATAACTATCTTTCATTCCAGTATGTTGTTCCTCCCGAGACTTTCTTTGAGGGGGTATACTGCCTGCTTCCCGGTCACTTCCTGTGGTACAAAAACGGCGAGGTTATGACCGAGCGTTACTTTGAAGCAAAGTTTGATCCCGACGAAAACCTTAGTGAAACCGATGCAGTAAATATGATAGAGGCAGCCTTTGAAAACTCCGTTAACGCTCACAAGATTGCAGACGTTGAGGTTGGCTGTTTCCTTTCCTCAGGTGTAGACTCAAGCTATGTTTCCACCTACTTTGCAGACCAGAAAACCTTTACCGTAGGCTTTGATTTCGGCGAAAAATACAACGAAATAAGCTGGGCAAAGAGACTTTCTGAAAAAATCGGCGTTGACCATCACACAAAACTTATCACAAGTGAGGAATTCTGGGACGCTGTACCCCGTGTGCAGTATTTTATGGACCAGCCCCTTGCCGACCCCTCCTGCATTGCACTCTACTTTGTTTCCAAACTTGCCTCAGAGCACGTAAAGGTTGTGCTCTCAGGTGAAGGTGCAGACGAACTTTTCGGCGGATATCAGGTATACCGCTCACCTATGAATCAGCGTCTTTATCACAAACTTGTTCCCTACGGACTGAGAAAACTCCTCAGAAAACTCGCCAGAAAGATGCCTGACATCAAAGGCCGTGACTACATTATCCGTGCCTGCGACCCCTTGGAGGAAGCCTTCATCGGCAACGCATTTATGTATAATTACGAAGAAAAATGCGATCTGCTGAAGGACCCCTCAATCGCAACCCGTCCCCAGAGCGTTACAAAGCCCTTCTATCACAGAGCAAGAAAGTACGACGATGTAACAAAGATGCAGTATCTTGACATCAATCTGTGGATGGTAGGAGATATTCTTCTGAAAGCTGACCGTATGAGTATGGCAAACTCTCTGGAGTTAAGAGTTCCTTTCCTTGACAGAGAAGTGTGGAAGGTAGCCTCCAGAATCCCCTCAAAACTCCGTGTAAACAGAGTAAATACAAAGTACGCTCTGCGTCAGGCAGCACTGAGACATCTGCCACAGGAAACAGCAGAAAAAGAGAAGTTGGGCTTCCCTGTACCTACCCGTGTATGGCTCAGAGATGAGAAATACTACAATGTGGTAAAGCAGGAGTTCCAGTCACCCACAGCACAGAAATTCTTCAACATTGACGTACTTCTCAACTGGCTTGATGACCACTACGAAGGTGTAGCAGATACCAGCCGTAACGTATGGACTGTCTATGTATTCCTCGTATGGTACAAGCAGTATTTTGAGGAAGTTTCTGCAACAGAGATTAAAGAAGATGCCATTGCTGAGGTTGAGGCTATTGCCGAAGCTCAGACACAGGAGGTTGCTCAGAGCACCATCGGCACCCCTGACCCTGAGAGACTTGATGTACTCTTTGGTATGGCATTTGACGATGAAGACGGTGCAGGTGTGGATGAAAACCTGCTTTCAGAGGCTTCATCAGAAGAAACCCCTGCAACCGAAGCCGAGGAATGATTCTTAAGTGAAGATATATAACTATCCCTGCAAACTTAATACTCCCACTGCAGTTGCACTGGGGCAGTTTGACGGAGTACACCCGGCACATCAGGCGGTTATCCGCTGTGCCTCAGCAGAAAGCACAAAAGGTCTTACCCCTGCTGTATTCACCTTCTGCGATAATCCCGGTAAAAAATCCTCTTTTCTTCTTTCAACACAGGAAGAAAAGAGGACTTTAATAGAAAACTGCGGCACTCAGGTTATGATAAACGCAACCTTTGAGTCCGTACGCAATCTTTCTGCAGAAGATTTTGTAAAACTTGTACTGAAGGACGCTTTGTGTGCAAAGGCTGTTTTCTGCGGATACAACTACCGTTTCGGCAAAGGTGCGTCGGCTGACGCAGAAAGTTTGCGGATTCTCTGCGAAAAAGAAGGCATCAGGGTAACCTGCGTAAACGAATACACCATCGACAGCACCACTGTTTCTTCCACGGAAATACGTGCCCTGCTCTCAAAGGGAGATGTTGCCCGTGCTGAAAAACTTCTGGGCAGAGCCTACTCCCTCTGCGGAAAGGTAATCCACGGAAACGCCATCGGCAGGACTATAGAAACTCCAACCCTCAACATAGCTGTTGCCAAGGAAAAACTCCTGCCAAAATTCGGTGTTTATGCCTGCTATGCTTACATTGATAAAAGAAAACACAAAGCAGTTGCAAATATAGGACTCAAGCCCACAGTAGGCTCGGAAGCCCCCACCGTTGAGGCTTTTCTTCTTGACACACAGGGGGATTTCTACGAAAAAGAAGTAACCCTTGAGCTTGTTTCCTTTATCCGCCCCGAGCAGAAATTCGATTCTCTTTTACAGCTCAGGGAAACTATAAAAAATGACATCGACACAGCAAGAGCCCTGCTCTGAGCCTATGTCACACTCCGGTCTTGACCCTATAAAAAGGAGGAAAACTATGGAACATATTTTTATAAGTTACAGTTCTATCAATCAGGCTGAAGCAGACGCCTTCAACAACCTCCTCTTGCGCAATGGTATAAAAACCTGGATGGCTCCTAACGATATTCCCGCAGGAAAAGACTATGCTCAGGTTGTTCTGCAGGCTCTCAGAAGCTGCAGTTGCGTGGCACTGCTTCTTACAAATGCTTCTCAGAATTCAATCTGGGTACCCAAGGAAATTGACCGTGCAATTCATTACGGAAAAATTGTAATCCCCATTCAGTTGGAGGAGGTAATTCTCAACGACCAGTTCGAGTTTTATCTGTGCAAAAACCAGATTGTTGCCGTCAGGAAAATAGAAGAAGAGTCCCCTGCTGTTCAGAAAATCCTCAGAAGTATCCGTACCTGTACCGAAACCTCAAACGCAGAAGTTTCGCCTTCTGTGCTCCGTGATGAAAAAATCACAGACCCTACAGAGCAGTACAAAGCAGGCTACGCCTGTGAATTCGGAAAAGGCAGAGAGGTTGACCTCTGCAAGGCAATCTCTTGGTATATAAAAGCCGCAAATCAGGGTAATGTTCACGCAATGTACCGACTTGGTGTGTGCTACTATTACGGCAGAGGTGTTGAGAAAAACCCCGACCTTTCCTTCCATTGGCACAAAAAATCCGCCGACCTGAATTACATTCCTGCTGTTTATGCCGTAGGTGTGTGTTACGCTACGGGCATAGGTGTACCTCAGAATTACGATACCGCACTTGATTATTATCGCAAATCCGCAGACTCAGGATATCACGAGGCACAGTATGCCTTGGGATACAGTTACGAAAAGGGTATGAGCCTGCCTGTTGATATTGAAAAAGCCCTTCACTTCTACCGATTGGCTGCCGCTCAGGGACAGGCTTAGGCACAAGCCCGTCTGGGAGAATTATATTACTATGGAGTTCATATTCCGCAGGATTTTACAAAGGCTTTTACGCTGAGCAAAAAAGCCGCAGAAAAAGGCCACTATGTTGCCTGCTTTATATTGGCGCAGTGCTATAATAACGCCTGCGGCACAGAGCAGGACTTCAGACTTGCCTTTGAGTATTACATCAAAGCCGCAAAACAGAAAAACAAAAGAGCCTACAAATTCGCAGGCTATATGTATGAATGCGGTAAAGGTACTGATTGTAACTACACCGAGGCTTTGTACTGGTATCAGAAAGCCGCAGAAAATAATGATGTTTACGCCCTTTCCCGTCTGGGTAATTTTTATCTGTACGGCAAAGGTGTTGAAGCAGATTTCACCTTGGCGGTAAAATATCTGACTATCGGTGCACAAGCAGACAACAAAGACGCCTGCCGTGATCTTGCCTTTTGCTATAAAAACGGCTATGGAGTAGAAAAAGATTTGGAAAAAGCTCTTTTCTGGGAAGAAAAAGCAAATCAATAATCAACAAACCCCCGATGAAATCCATCGGGGGTCTTTTGTATACTGGTATCAGTAATCCTCTACAGTAAAGGGTCTGTCTTTATAATAGAAACGTCGGTCTTCCTCTGTAATCTCACGGTAAACCCTGCAAGGATTACCAAAAGCCACCACATTGGGAGGAATATCCTTGGTAACAACAGAGCCTGCACCGATAACCGAGCCGTCGCCTATGGTTACATCGGGGCAGATTACAACGTTTGCCCCAATCCACACATTGTTGCCTATGGTAACAGGGATTCCGTACTCATACTTCTTGCGGGATTCGGGGTGTATGGGGTGACCTGCTGCCGCAATGGTAACATTGGGACCAAACAGCACATCATCACCTATGGTTATCTTACAACAGTCAAGAACTGTCAGGTTGTAATTTGCGTAGAAATTTTCTCCGATTTCCATATTGCAACCATAATCACAGTGAAAAGGCGGCTCAATGTAGAAATTCTCACCTGTTCTGCCCAGAAGTTCTCTGAGGATTTCTCTCTTTCTCTCCATATTATCAGGAGCAACAGAGTTATATTCCTGCAGAAGAAATCTTGTACGCATCATCTTTTCACGGGTTTCTTCATCTGCGTGATACTCAAGTCCGCTGAGCATTCTCTCAAACTGAGTCATATCAGTCCTCCTGAGCGGTACGGTCAAGCTGTTTCATTCTCTTGTAGCGATAAAGCACATTCTGAGCCCACTCGCGGTCAATCTTGATAAAGCCTGAAAGTTTTCTGTCCTTGATTGCCATATCGCTGACTATGGTAACCGCCTTACCGTAAATTTCAAGGCGTGCCGACTGAACATAGGGCTCGTGTTCTTTGCCTACAAAGAAGGTAAAGCCCATAGTGTTTTTCTCTCTGTCATACATAGAAAGGTAGCCTTCTTCAACCTGAGGAAGTCCGTACTTCTTTGCTACCATCTCAGAAATAACAAGCTTTGTAATCTCCACCGCCATATCATCAAGGCCTGACTCGAAGATGAAAACCTTTTCTTTAAAACTGTTGAAGTCTGACGCAAGACGCTTTCTGATACCCCGCAGACGCTCATACTTCTGCTCAAGTTCTACGTCCTCAAGCTGAAAGCGGTCAACCTCGGGAATCAGATATATCATAAAGCGGTTTTTCATATCATTATAAAGAACAGGATAGGTAAGCCTTGCCTCATGTCCGCAGGCAGTGCATCTGAATCTGAAAAGTCTTTCGTCCAGCACATCTGCTCTCAGTGTAGGCTCATTGGTTGCATTTATGCTCATATAGAGTTTTGCCTCAGTACATTCACTGCATTTGGGACAGGCAATTTTCTTAACAACTACGTTTGCCACAGCGTGTCCTCCTTATATGTAAAAAAGTTATATTTAAAGATTTTAGTTTATTATACCACGGCAAGAAACAGAGTCAAAGGATTTTTACAAATTTTTATTGATTTTATTCTGATTTAGTGCAATAATATAGATGTATATGTATATCAATAGGAATACATATTTTTATTACACAGCAATCACAGAAATGAGGTTTTTATATGAGCAACGATTACACACCCTCCAAGGTTATGAGCGAACTCTTTGTTGATGCCACAAAGGAAGTTATTGAGCGCACACGAATCAAAGGACAGATTGCTCGTCTGCAGGAGATTATGGCTGCTGACCAGAAGCGTCTGCGTAATGCTTACGCAGAAATCGGCCGTATGTACTGCGAAGGTACACTGGAGAAAAACAAAGCAAGAGTAGAAATGCTCTACGATGTAATAGACCATCTGAAACTCCGCGAGGAGCGTGCAAAAATCCGTCTTGAGCAGCTCAGAGAAGCACACTCCGTTGACGAGTGCACAGTTGCATTCAAAGAAGAACTTGAAAGCAAAATCCGGCAGGCTAAGGAAAAGACAGTTGAGACCGCCCGCGACCTGAGTGCAAAGGCAAAAGCCGCTGCCGAAAACCTGCCTGATAAAGCACAGGAAACCATTTCCACAATCAAGGTGAAGGCATCTGTTGCCGCTGACAAAGCAAAGGCTGCTGCCGCAGAGGTTTCTTCCCGCGCATCTGCCACTGTGGCTCGTATGAAAAACGGTGAAGAAGAAACCGCAGAGGAAGAATACACAGAAGACGGTGACTTCCGTGATGCTCTTGAGGAGTTGGAGTACGAGGACCAGTTTGAAGAGGATTACGATGATGATTACATCGAGGAATACTCTGAAGAAGACCAGATTGCCGCTGCAGATATCGGTGCAATCCTTGGCAGCATAGACACCACCCTCAAGGAAGTTGACGAGGTTGAAGAAACCACAGAAGAGTCTGCTTGTGAAGAAACCACAGATTCAACTGATGACACTGCTCCTGCTGACGGAGAGTCCCCCGAATCCTTTGACTTCTGATTTATTAACGCTTTTTCTGACACACTCTGATTTTCAGGGTGTGTCTTTTTTTATATTCTCTTTACAAATCGCTGCATTTGTCATACAATTAAATCAATATAATTTTGATTTTTCTTATAGGAGAAAAGGTATGACAGCAACAAAAACAAAACCAAAAGCCGTAAAGCCCCCTGAGCTTAAAGCTCCCACCAGAAATCTGGGAGTAGAAATGCTCAGAATTGTATCTACCTTTATGGTAATTATGCTGCACACACTGGGCAGCACACCTATCCTCAGCGCAAACACCGGTAACGACAAAGGCACCATTCTCTGGCTCTTTGAGATTATGAGTTACTGTGCAGTAAACTGCTTTGCCATAACTTCAGGCTATGTTTCCTGCAAAAGTAAATTCAAAGTTTCCAGAATCCTTTACCTGTGGTTTCAAGTCCTGTTTATCTTTGTGATTTCCACAGTAATTCTTGGATTCATTGCTCCCGAAAAACTGGACGAGCATGCCTACAGAAATATGTGTTTCCCCATTCTTGCAGACCTTAACTGGTATTTTACAGCATTTTTCGGTCTTTCATTCTTCTCACCCTTCCTGAACATCCTGATGCAGAAGCTCACAAAAAATCAGCACAAATACCTTATGGCCGTAATCTTCTTCCTTTTCTGCATTCCCACCCGAATCCCGGGTGTATCAGACCTTTTCCAGATTGGCGGCGGATATTCACTCATCTGGCTTATGGCTATGTATGTTATCGGCGGATACATAAGAATCCACGGTGTACCCGTAATCAAAAACAAATACAAATGGCTGGCAGGCTACTTCCTTTCCACTGTGTTTGTGTGGCTGTGGTTTATCGTAGTGCACGATATCACAAAAAGCTCTCTGGGAGAAGCAAAGTACCACAAAATCTTCATCAGCTATACATCTCCCTTTATGTTGCTTGCAGCGGTTTGTCTGCTTGAATTTTTCCTGTGCACAAACATAAAGAAAGGAAGCAAACTAATCTGCGGAATTTCTTCTGTCACCTTCGGCGTATTTGTATTCCACACTCAGGATTTATACTGGACATACGGACTCAAGACTCCCGTGAATGCAATCTCAAAAGAAAGCACTATCATAGTAGTGTTGGGTGTAATAGCCGTTGCGTTGACCGCCTTCATCGTTTGTGGAATTGCAACCTACCTGCAGATGTTGCTTTTCAAACTTATAGGAATAAATAAATTCTGCGATTTCTTCCAGAAGAAGATTTACAAAAAAGCAAGTAATATGCTTGAAGACTCAAAAGAATAACACAAACAAAACAACCACCGAAGCACAAAACTTCGGTGGTTTTCTTTCTGTGTTTTCAGTTTATTCCTGCATTTTCGTTTTCTCTTATTCTCTTTGCAATCCATCGGGGAATCCCCTTGGGGTCTGTGCACCACACAACCATACTCACCGACGAAAGCATCAAAAAGAACTTTTCTGCAGTAGCATCTGTAACAGGTCCGGGGTTAGTAAAAAGATATACAACAAAGGCAATCAGAAGAATAACCATCGGCACAAACCAGCACTTTTCTGCAAAAGGTCTGATAAGATTCAGTTTTTTCAGTTCAGACATAATAAATAAAGCACTGAGCACTACACCTGCAACCTCACCCATATCCACAAACACAAGTTCACAGATTTCCTCCGGTGTTTTCTGTGCCTCGGAATAAATCAGATCGGTGCAGATTCCCACAATCTTCTCCACTGCAATAACTGAAAGTCCCAAACCTGAGAGACCACGGTTGACTCTGTATGCACCTGTTGCCATCAGAACGCAACCGAAAAAAACAACCAGGTCCTCAATCAGCAGATTCAGTTCAAAAATCTCCACATCAAGATAAACTGTAAGATGTGTCAGACAACTCCACACCCCTACAGCGCAAAGCATCAGACAAAGCACAAAAGAAAAACTCCTGCGTGCAGGGTGCACATATCCCGCTTTCATACAATCCCTTCCATTCAAGCAAGTTACACTTAAAACATACAATACAAAACACCTTATCAAAGGCGCAACTGTAATTATACCTCTAAGAAAAACAAAGTCAAGAAAAAGCCATAAAATTAATGGAAACTTAATCTCAAACAAAAAGCACAGCCAAAATCTTCAGCTGTGCTTGAGTTAATAAATATTGTCATTTTATTCTGCAGGGATAAAGGGAAGTTCAATCTTCTCTCCGCTGTTAAGAGGGAAATCAGGCTCTGTGATATCCCCGGCGTTTGGAAGAGGATCTTCAGAATCTCTGTTTTCAGTGACCTCGTTTTCCACAGAGGCATCACTTCCCGAGTCCGTATTCATAACGGGATTTGTCATAATTTCAAGGTCATCTGAATCTCTGGTATATAGTTCAGAAGACTCTTTGCCTGACTCAGAAGTTTCTGAAGGCTGTGTTGAGCAGGTTTCAATCTGAGACTGAGAACTTTCCGTTGTCGGCTGACTGTCATCAGGGTTTCTTTGGGAACAGCCCGAAAGAACTGCCACAAAAACAAGAATCACAAGCACTATTGCAAACAATCTGCATTTCATATTTATCACTGCCTTTCATATTACATAGTCATTATACACCCATAGCAGAAGATTTCAAGATTATTTTTACACCCTCAGCAAGAAAAAGCTTATTTAAGGAATGTATAAAAACATAATATAATATATAGGTTTTCAGCCTTCTCTGTTTAAATATCGGGTCTTTTTCAATAATACCCCTGATTTATCATTGACTTTTTCACCTGATAGTACTATAATTACTTGGATTTTTGTTAGTGAGGTATGTTATGAAAAAGTTTATATCAGTTGTTTTGTTATTATCTATAATGATGTTAAGCACCTCTTCTGCTTTTGCAGTAAGCAATTATGAAGCCAACGCTTCCGTATCTGACTCTGTAATTACAAAATACGGTGATTGTGACTCTGACAATAACGTTACCATTAAGGACGCATCTCTTATTCAGAAGCACACCGCATCTCTCATTACACTGACAGAAGAACAGTTAAATATAAGTGACGTTGACGGAAACGGCAGGGTCAACATTGTTGACGCAACCTGGATTCAGAAAAAAGTAGCTTCAATCTGCGATAAATTCCCTGCAGAAACCGAAAACACAGAGCCAACCACTGAGGAAACAACAGAAACCGTGACAACAACTGCAGTTGCAACCGATCCCACTGAAACAACAGTAGTTGCAACTGAGGCATCAACCGCTCCCGCAGACCCCACAGAAACCACTTCAGAAGCAACTGAAGAAACAACTGTTGAAAATTCTTCCGAAACTTCCACAGAGGCAACTACCGAAGAAGCAACAGAAACCGTGACAACAACTGCAGTTGCAACCGAGGCATCAACTGCACCCGCAGAGCCCACTGAGCCTGTAACTGAGGCAACAACTGCTCCTGCAGATCCCACCGAGCCTGTAACTGAGGCAACAACTGCTCCTGCAGCCCCCACTGAAACCACTTCAGAAGCAACTGAAGAAACAACTGTTGAAAATTCTACCGAAACTTCCACAGAAGCAACTACCGAAGAAGCAACAGAAGATATAACAACCGAACCTGCAACCGAGGACTACAAGCCTATCGACACTGTCGAGGGCGACTTCATTACTCAGGAAATGCTGTGGACTATCGAAGAAGGTTTTCATCGTCTTGTAAACGAAGAGAGAGCCCGTCTCGGACTTGACCCATATCTTTACAAGAAAGGTCTTGACGATGCCGCACAGATAAGAAGCGCAGAGCTCATCATAAACTATTCCCACACAAGACCCGACGGCACTCCCTGCTATTCTGTTATTGAGGACCCAAATGCACTCCGTCTTCTGATGATTGGCGAGAACATCTACGGTGCTTACGGAAATGCTCTTGACAGCCAGCAGAAATTCACAGGCACACAGGAAGAACTGGAACTTATCTGCACCTCCTATTTCAACGCCTTCAAAAACAGCCCCGGTCACTACGCAAATATGATTGATAAAGACTTCAACTTTGTAGGCATCGGCATCTCCTATGTATATGATAAAGACAATGATGCCTACCTGTTCTACATTTCTCACATCTTCGGTCAGTGCTATTAATCAAAAAACAATCAAACCAACAACAACAGGCTTCCGAACAATCGGAAGCCTGTTTATTTTTTGCAACTGTTTTACACAACAATCCTATTTACACCAGTGGAGTTGTATAAATGTAATGCACATTCTCCATACGGCTTATTTCAATCAACTTATCTTTCTGAGCAACAACAGCAAAGCCGTAGATGTTCAGACCATTTTCTTCTATATCTCTTGCAAACTGTTCAAAATAATGCTTTGAAATAACACAGCCTGCCATATCACGGAACTCTTCTCTTTCAGCCATATAACGGAGCATACTTACCATATGAGTTTCCATAACTTCAGCAGATATAGTGTCCTCAGAGTAGTCCTCCACAGTTTCTATCATATCAAAGTAGTTGAGATACGGATACTTTTCTTTATCATAAGACATCTGGTATGCACCGCTATGATACATAAAACCCATGATCTCCCGTGCCACATAATCACCGCTTTCCTGACTCAGACACACAGCACACCACTCAGGAGTCACACCCTGTGTTTCGCCCCAACTTACAAACTCATCATAGGTCATTACCTTATCAAGGGTAATATATCCCACATAATAGTCGGTGTCATCCAGCTCGTTCAGTCTTTCCAGCGCTTTTTCAACACTTCCTGCTGCACCTGTGCCTTCATGACCGATAACATTTCTGATATCACCTGCCACAAAAGCGTTTGATGAGGGAAGTTTAAACAGACCGTCGGTATACAAAAGCATCTTTCCTTTTTCCACCGTTCCGTAAACATCCCTGAACTGGCTGTTTACGCTGAAATTCTGCATAATGCGGATATCGTAGTTGCTGTAACCCTCTCTGTCAACAATTACCTTTGTACGATAGTACCCGGGAGTAAACAACTCGGTATAAACCGCAGTGTCAAGACTCATCTGATTTGTCTCAATGCCATTTTCCTCCCCCACAATCTTTGCAGGGTTATAATAACAAGCGTCAACAATATACGGCAGTGCAGTAACAGTTACAAGCACCACAGCCAACACAATCACACCAACTGCCACACCTGTCTTGATAAAGGCTCTGCGGATAGACTTTTTTATTATCTTTGTAAATCTCTTTTCATCAGAATCTTCCTGCGCATCACCCTCTGACTGAACATCAAAATCTGAAAACTCAGGTATACCATCATTTTCAAACAGATACTCTCCTATTGCTTCGTGTTTTTCAATGTCCTTTTCAATCTTTTCCCTTTGTTCCTTGTCAAGTTCTCCGCTCTTGTAAAGCTGTAATAATTCTTTATATGTCATAACCTTTCGCCTCCATATATTTTCTGATTTCTCGTTTTCCTCTGCAGGCAAGCACCCTCACGTTCTCAGGTGTCAGGTGCAGTACAGCCGAGATTTCCTTCTGAGAAAGACCTCCAAAGTACTGCATAACCAAAACCTCCCGCTTCACCCTGTCAATGCTCTGCAAAGCCTCAAACAAAAGTCTTTTGTTCTCGTTCACAATTATCTGCTCCGAAACATCCTGTATATCAGAAGGAGCATCTTTGATTTCATCAATTGAAACCCTGCCCTTTTCTCTTTTCAGGTGATTAAGGCAAAGATTCCTTGCCACCATATAGAGCCACGCCCTCATATTAGTGTGATTATCGGGCAGTGACAAAATCGCTTTAAGAAAAGTTTCCTGCAGCAAATCTTCAGTAAGTTCCCGATTCCTGCAAAGAGAGTACAGATAAAGATACAACTCTCTGTGATACTTCCGATACAACTCTTTCAGCAGTTCATTATCCATACCCTCTCCCCTTTCGTTATGGTTTTTGAAGCGCTTCTGTATATATAACAATTTTCAAAAACAAATGTTACACCTTATTTTAAAGTAAAATCACAAATAAAAAAAGAGCGGAAACCCCGCTCTTTTTTGAAGTTTATATTTTTATTACACTTCTTACGATTTTCTTAATTGTTTCTCTTATCTTGTCTTTGTAATACTCTTTTTTTGTAAACTTTTGAGACGCGCCTTTTGTTTTTAGATAAATTATAGCATAAATATCTTACATAAAAAGTGTTCAAAGTATTTTCAAACAAAATGAATTGTTGTATAATCATATCATACTGAAAACCGAGGTGTTATTATGGCAAAAAGGCTTTTTGATTTATTACTTCCCTGTCAAAACGAAGAAGAAGTAAAAGCGGAATATGCAAAGTATTTTAAGATAAAATATAATACTCGCCGAAGAATAGATTTGTACACAGAACACACCTTATTTGAATTCAAATATGATATGAATTTTCAGAACAAATCTGCTCGTGCAAAAGTTGTCGCACAAACACTCTATTATGTAAGAAAACTCAAATTCGGACATAGTACTGATCCTGTACCCCCGACAATTTGCATCGCTGATAAGAACGAGGGCTTTTTCGTTCACACATCAGATTTCAGTTCTTTTTATAACGCACACAGAAAATATGACTGGGATAGAGCTGCAAGCCAACCTTGTCCTGTTTTAGTTCAAGCAATCAAGGATTCAACTCTTCTTGACAAAGTACACATTTACTCATTGAAAAACTCAGAAGATGAATCATTATTTATTGATGCTGTATACGCACATATACAAGAACCCACACTTTTCAATACAAATAAAAAAGCAATTACAGAAGATAACTTTGAATCTGTATATTTGTATTGGGAATCACTTTTTGGCAAGTATGTAAAAAACGGACACAAAGCATCTGAGTATTTTGTGTCTGACATAGAACAAGGAAATTCTCAAATCCTAAATGATAGTGAAGTTCTTTTTAGATTGAACGACGGAACTGTCTCCAAAAGCATAAGAATGAAAGACTATCAATATTTTTGGGATGTTTATGAAAAAGTTAGTGATCCCAAAGAAATTAAGGCTATAAGACAAAAAATAGATAGAATCTCCGAAGACTTTATGAGAAGGTTTACTGGTGAATTCTATACTCCTATAGATTTCGCGGCAAAGGCATTTGAATATATTGAGAGAACAGTAGGAACAAAAAAATATCAGTCAGGTAACTGGCGCATCTGGGATATGGCGGCAGGCACAGGAAATCTTGAATACCTATTGCCCAGTTCAGTTCTACAGAACTGTTATATTTCAACGTTGCTTGAAGACGATGCGGCTTATTGCAAACGTTTATTTCCTACCGCAACTGTTTTTCAATACGATTATCTAAATGATGACGCCTATCGAATAGCGACCCCCGATTCAACTCCTTTTGGAGTAACACCTAAATTGCCTCAGAACCTCATAAATGACTTGAATAATCCCGAAATTTCTTGGATTATCTTTATCAACCCCCCATTTGCAACAAGTAATAACATGGGAAACGAAGTTGGTAAGAAATCAAAAGAATGTGTTTCTATGACAAATATTCAAAAACTGATGACAGAACAAGGATTGGGAGAAGCAAGTAGAGAAATATTTGCTCAGTTTCTATATCGCATATCCGTTGAGTTTAAGAATAAAAGTGCATATCTTGGACTTTTCTCTACACTTAAATATCTAAACTCAAACAATGACCAACTATTAAGGGATAGGGTGTTTAGATATAAGTTTGAACGCGGCCTTATGTTTTCTTCCGAAACCTTCCATGGCAGTAAAGGTAAATTCCCTGTTGGTTTTTTAGTTTGGAACTTAAGCAAACAAATTCATTTACAAGAACAAACTATAGTTTTGGATGTATATGATGAATACTGCGAAAAAATCGGAACAAAACAAATACTTACACAAGAAAGAACTTCTTTCTTAAGCAAATGGGTAAAACGTTATAAGAACACAAAAACATTTCCTTCGTTTAGTGGTGCAATATCCATAGGAAAAAGAGACGTTGATGTAAGAGATAGAATTGCAGATGGGTTTCTTTGTTCTCTTATGAGCAAAGGAAACGATATGCAAAATCAGAATTTCACCGCAATTTTATCAGGTCCTTATGCAAGCGCAGGGGCATTTTCTGTAGTTCCGGAAAACTTTGAACGTGCAATGATTGTACATACAGTACGAAAGCTTCCCAAGCCTTCTTGGACAAATAATAGGGATCAGTTTTATCAACCCTATTCTGATAATCTTCCTGTAGAATTTGTAAATGATTGTGTTATTTGGAGTGCGTTTGCACCCTCAAACAATACAGTAGCGTTGAAAAATGTTGAATACAAAGGAACTGTTTATCAGATAGAAAATCAGATGTTTCCGTTCTTAATAAGCGATGTTTCAGTATGGACGTGTGCTTTACCTGACATAAAAACTCAGTTGTATTCCGCAAATGAAGATAGATTTTTAGCAAAATGGATCTCTTCTGCTACTTTATCAACAGAAGCTCTTGAAGTTTTGAATAACGCAAAAGAATTATACAAATATGTGTATGAACATCTTACTGGTGTTGATTGGCTTGAATTCAAAATTGAAATGTGGGATATAGGTTGGTGGCAAATCAAAGAATCTGCAAAACAGCTGGATGGTGCGGAGCCGCTATTCAACAAACTTAAAAACAGTATCGGTATTCTTGCCAATAAAATAGAAGGGGCTTTAGATACATTTGGATTTATCCCCCCCGATGTAAAACCTTTAGATTAAAAAGCACAAAAGGGTTCCGAGAAATCGGAAGCCT
>JAZQHL010000105.1:0-8871 GCA_045540595.1 Ruminococcus sp. | reverse complement strand
GAATATTCTGAGGACAGTGCTGCTCACACTTACCGCAACCGATACAGTTGAGTATGGCTGTGGAATCCTTTCTCAAAGCGGTGCACATAATATGCTCCTTCATAGCAGGAAACCAGCCTTCTGCATATTTTCTGTTGTAGTGAGCAAACGCTCCGGGAATATCAACGTGTTTCGGACAAGGCATACAATAACCGCAGCCTGTACAGCCTACCTTCATTTTTGCGTTGATGGCAGAAACCACTCTCTGAAGCATCTCCTCGTCCTGAGGACTGAAATCCCCCACCTGAGCCGTAGATGCAGTGCCCATATTATCAAGCACCATCTCCATAGAATTCATCCCTGAGAGTACAACTGTAACCTCGGGCTGATTGTAAAGCCAGCGGAAAGCCCACTGAGCAGGAGTATACTGCTTTTCGTAGTCTGCAAAAATCTTCTTAGCCTCCTGAGGAAGACGATTCACAAGTCGACCGCCTCTGAGAGGTTCCATAATCATTACAGGCAGACCCTTGCTGTTTGCATACTGAAGACCTCTTCTTCCTGCCTGTGAATGCTCGTCCATATAATTGTACTGAATCATACAGAAATCCCAATCATAGGCATCTGTAAGTTTACAGAACATATCGGTGTTACCGTGGTATGAAAAGCCAATCTGACGGATTGCTCCGCTTTTCTTTTTCTCTTCTATCCACTCAAGAATTCCCAGGTCACACATACGTTTCCAGGCAGAAATATCTGTGAGCATATGCATAAAATAGTAGTCTACATAATCTGTACGCAGACGTCTGAGTTCCTCATCAAAAATCTTATCCAGGCTTTCCCGGTTTTTCACAAGATAATGAGGCATTTTTGTGGCTATGTGGATTTTCTCACGGACTTTGTTACGCTCAAAAATCTCTCCGATAAGAGCCTCGCTGCCGGGATATATATAGGCTGTATCAAAATAGTTCACACCGCCCTCGATAGCAGCCATTATCTCCCGCTGTGCTTCTTCAGAATCAATTTTTCCCATTCTTGTCTGGAATCTCATACAACCAAAACCCAGAACAGAAAGTTTATTTCCGTATTTATCAGACCTGTAGTTCATAAATCACCTTTTATATCATTTAAAAATCTTAATCTGCAAAATTGAGAATATCCTTATATTTCTCTTTGAAAATCTGATAAACAGCGTTGAGAGTTTCATCGTCTTCAACCTGAGCATAAACCTCTGTATCTGTCTCCTCATCGTAGGATTCTATCAGAAGAATTACAACTTCATCTGCATCTTCTTCTGTAGGAAGAAGAACAACATACTCTTTTCCCTCGTACTCGATAAGGTCGATATACTCCATCTCTACCTCGTTACCATCTTCATCATTAAGAACAATAATATACTGTGATTCGTTATTGTAGTTATCTGACATAAAATAACCTCATTTCAAAAAATCTTATCACTATCATAACACAAGACCATGTCAATAACAATAACGAACGGTTGAAAAAATCAAATCAACTTACTATAATGTATACATCAGCTTTCAGGAGGAGTATATGAAGGTAATTGCAAGGATTCACACGGACTTCCCCACCAAATTCGGCATACCAAGACAAAGCGGTCTGACAGACAGTGAGGCTGTCATTGTTTTTGAGCCTGAATACCGACAAGAGGAGTGTCTCAGAGGCATTGAAGAATACAGCCATCTGTGGCTTATATGGGAGTTTTCTGCTGTTAAAGACAAGCCCTGGTCTCCTACCGTAAGACCTCCGAGATTGGGCGGCAACAAACGGGTGGGAGTATTTGCCACACGGTCTCCTTTCCGACCGAACCCCATAGGTCTTTCCAGCGTAAAACTTATCTGCAAAGAAAAAACTTCGCAAGGCACAGTGCTCAGGGTAACAGGGGCAGACCTTATGGATAATACTCCTATCTATGATATAAAGCCCTATATTCCCTATGCTGACTGCCACCCTGAAGCAAAGGGCAGTTTCGGACAAGAAAACAAAGATTACGCTGTCAGTGTAAATTGTTCACAGGAGTTTCTTGACATCATTCCCGAAAACAAAAGAGAAGTTCTGTTGCAGGTACTTTCTCAGGACCCGAGGCCAAGCTATATTGATGACCCTGAGCGCGTATACGGCTTTGAATATGCAGGCTGCGAAATCAGATTTAGGGTGAGTGATTCTGTACTGACAGTCACCGATATCCATATTTCCCCAAAAGAACAATAATCTATAGTCAACACTATTTCTTTTTTCTAATTCAGAATAATACACTCCGCAGTGCATACCGCAAACCAACATTTCGGTATGCACTTTTTGCACTATTTATTCATTTTGTTATTTTTTTAACACAAAATTATGCAATTCACCGATTTTATATAATATATCCGATAAATTCTCAAATTTTTCTATAATTTATTGTAGACAATCACAGTATTTTATGCTATGATTATGTTGTATGTAAAATAGTATACATATGTTTATGTATACACTTTTATTTCACAACACTATATTCCAATCTACAGGGAGGATATAATAATGCAAAAAAAATTAAGCACACTCCCCTTCTCCGGCACAGCGGAGCAGGAGGCAAAACTCAAGGAAGTAATTCTTGAACACAAGGACGATCCCGGCGCAGTTATGCCCGTTCTTCAGAAGGCTCAGGATATCTACGGTTATCTGCCTATCGAAGTTCAGGCTATGATTGCTGAAGGTCTGAATGTTCCTATGGAGGAAGTATACGGTGTTTCCACCTTCTACTCCCAGTTCTCTCTTACTCCCAAGGGTGACTACACAATCTCTGTTTGTCTTGGTACTGCTTGCTACGTTAAGGGCTCAGGCGACATCTTCGACAAACTCTCTGAGCGTCTTGGCATCGGCTCTGAGGAATGCACACCTGACGGC
This sequence comes from Ruminococcus sp., assembly GCA_045540595.1. Classification (GTDB taxonomy): domain Bacteria; phylum Bacillota; class Clostridia; order Oscillospirales; family Acutalibacteraceae; genus Ruminococcoides. The sequence continues at coordinate 5,988 of JAZQHL010000105.1, read as the reverse complement.
AAGTTCTCTCTGACAGCATGCCGCTGCATCGGTGCTTGCGGTCTGGCTCCCGTTCTCACAATCAATGAGGACGTTTACGGCAGACTGACAGTTGACGATGTTGACGATATTCTTGCAAAATACATGAACTGATTCCTTAATCCGTGAATCCCTTACGGGAATGCGGTAATCTATCCTAAAAAGGAAGTTACAACTATGAAAATCAGTACAATGAAAGAACTGCTGAATGCTGAGGTTGCCTGCTGTGAGGAAAATCTTGACAGACATGTATACTCTGCCTGCGGCAGTGATATGATGAGCGACGTTCTGGCTTTTGTAAAAGACCAGGCAGTTCTGCTCACAGGTCTTGTCAATTCACAGGTTATCCGCACAGCGGAAATGATGGATATGGTCTGCATCGTTCTGGTTCGTTCCAAGCTGCCCACACCGGAAATGATTGAACTTGCACAGGAAAGCGGAATCGTTATCCTTACCACCAAAACCCGTATGTACGATGCCTGCGGCATACTGTACAGCAACGGTCTTGTAGGTAACAAGGTCAAAGAATGAGCGAACAGTTAGTATTCACATTTGATGTTGACGGAGATGACTTTACCTCTGCGGGTCAGGCATCCTCACAGGTAAAGAGAAACCTAAGGCAGCTGGGAATTGCTCCTGATATTATCAAACGAGTTTCCATTGCTATGTACGAGGGCGAAATCAACATGGTTATCCACGCAGGCGGAGGTACCGCCAACGTGGCTGTTACCGAAGAGTATATTGAGATTATACTCAAGGACCAGGGCCCCGGTATCAAAGATATTGACCAGGCAATGCAGGAAGGCTTCTCCACCGCACCCGACGATGTCCGTTCACTGGGTTTCGGTGCAGGTATGGGTCTTCCCAATATGAAACGTTATACCGACTATATGAACATCGAATCAGAGGTCGGAGTCGGCACAACTATTACAATGAGAGTTAATCTCCCTATGTAAATTACTTCTGAGAAAGGCAGGTGTAGACAAATGAACGATTACGAACATTCCGTTTTCCTTGATGTAAATAAGTGTATTGGTTGCACGACCTGTCTGCGCCACTGTCCTACTCAGGCAATCCGTATAAAAGACGGTCATGCCGTTATTAATCAGGCACGCTGTATCGACTGCGGTGAGTGCATAAAGATTTGTCCAAAAAAAGCAAAGAAGGCTGTATGCAACACTCTAAAGGACCTTGATAAATTCAAGTACAAGATTGCACTGCCTGCACCCACACTTTACGGTCAGTTTGAAAACCTCGAGGACGTAAACTATGTTCTTGAGGGTTTGCTCAATATCGGTTTTGACGATGTCTTTGAGGTATCAACCGCTGCAGAACTTGTTTCTGCATACACAAGACTTTATCTGAAACGTGAGGACATAAAGAAGCCTGTTATCAGTTCTGCCTGTCCTGTTGTTCTCAGACTGATTTGTCTGCGGTTTCCTTCTCTCAAAGAAAACATTATGCCTATGCTTCCTCCTATGGAGATTGCAGCACGGCTTGCAAGGGACAAAGCAATTAGTGAACACCCTGAACTTTCCAACGAGGACATCGGTGTTTGTTTCATTTCTCCCTGCCCTGCCAAGGCAAGTTATGTTAAAAACGGTTTCGGCGAATATAAGAGTCAGGTCGATGCTGTAGTTTCCATCAGCGATATCTACTTCCAACTTATAAACGCTATGAAACATTCAGAGAATGTTCTTCCTATTTCCAATTCTGGCAGAATCGGTATCGGTTGGGCATCCTCAGGCGGTGAGGCAACAGCACTTATGAATGATGCTTATCTTGCCGCAGACGGAATCGAGAATGTAAACCACATTCTTGACGAAATCGAAAATGACACCATTCCTCCCCTTGAGTTCATTGAACTCAACGCCTGCACAGGCGGTTGCGTGGGTGGAGTGCTCACTATGCAGAATCCTTTTATTGCCAAAGCAAAACTGCAGACACTGAGAAGATACCTGCCGGTATCCCAGACATCTCTTCCAAAAGACAAGGATCAGGATATACCCGACTACTACTTCTTTGATGAACTGCCTACCTACTACCCCATCTCAAGACTCAGCTCAAGTATGTCTGAATCTATGCGTATGATGTCAGAGATTCAGAAACTCAGGGGTGAGCTTCCCGGTATCGATTGCGGTGCCTGCGGTGCTCCTACCTGCAGAGCCTTTGCAGAAGATGTAGTAAAAGGCACTGCAAATCTTAAGGACTGCACTATTATGTACAGAAGCGAATTACTTCAGTACCTCGATTCAAAGGGTGATGAAAGTGACAGTTGATAAACTGTGTACCACTGAGGGTTTCTCTCCCGTTGTTTTATGCGACGGTGAATCCGTAATTGAAGGGGTTTACATCGGAGACCTTCTCAGTTGGGTTATGGGCAGAGCCAATGCAGGTGATGCCTGGATAACCATTATGTCCAACATTAATATTCTTGCGGTTGCTACTCTTTCAGATGTTGCCTGCATAATCCTTGCAGAAGGTGTTAAGCTTGAAGACCACGTTATGAATGCAGCAAAGCAGAAAGGCATTAATGTATTCACAACTGAAATGTCTGCTTATGATGCAGCCCTGGCACTGAGCAAAGTCCTTTGATATGAACAAGTATTATTATGATTTTCACGTTCATTCCTGTTTAAGCCCCTGCGGTGATGATGACAGCACGCCAAATTCAATTGCAGGTATGGCAACACTCAACGGACTGAATGTGGTGGCGCTGACAGACCACAACACCTGTCGCAACTGTCCCGGATTCTTCGGTGCAGCTAAACGCCACGGCATCATACCCATTGCAGGAATGGAACTGACTACTGCTGAAGATATACACATTGTCTTCCTCTTTGAAAAACTGGAAGATGCAATGAAGTTTTCAGAAGAAATCGAAACAAGGCGGATTCTCTTTGAAAACCGTGTGGATATCTATGGTGAGCAGTATATAATGAACTCAGAAGATGAGGTCATCGAAACAGAAAAATATCTGCTTTCAAACGCAACAACGGTTACTGTTGAGGAATGTCCGCAGCTTGCAGAAAAGTTCAACGGCATCTGCTACCCAGCCCATGTGGACAGGCAGGCAAATGGAATAATAGCCACACTTGGTGTCTTCCCTGACATCAAAGGCTTCAACTGCTGTGAATTTCACGATGGTAACAACATAGAAGAATATAAGAAGCGATTTCCTCTTATCGGAGAGAAAAAGATTCTTGTGTGCTCAGACGCTCACTATCTGTGGGATATGAGGGACGAAAACAGATACTTCCTGATCGACGACGAGCCTTACAGCTCTGATCTTGTGAGAAAAAAGATTTTTGAACTCTTAAGGTGACGCTATGAAAGAAATTTCTCTGAACATTCTGGATATAGCAAAGAATTCCACCAAAGCCAGAGCAAGCCTTACCACTATCACCATAAATGAAACCGAGGACACCCTCACACTGATTATCGGTGATAACGGCTGCGGTATGGACGAGGAAACTGTCAGGAATGTCAGCAACCCCTTCTACACCACAAGAACCACCAGAAAGGTGGGAATGGGAATTCCCCTGCTGAAGCTTTCTGCAGAACAGACAGGCGGAAGTTTTGATATCAAATCAAAACCTGAAGCAGAATTCCCCTATGATCACGGCACTGTGGTAACTGCCGTTTTCAATAAGAAGCACATAGACTTCACTCCTCTGGGTGATGTGACAAGTTCGGTTGTTACCCTTATTCAGGGCGACCCCGATGTTGACTTCCTTTTTGTGCACACAATGCCTGAAGGCGAAGTCAGACTTGACACAAGAGAACTCAGGGAAGTTCTTGGGGATGTTCCCCTTGATACCTTTGAGGTAATAATGTGGATTACCGACAACCTTAACGAACAGTATGCAGAGATAAATGCACTGTGAGTTGCGGTACTCCCCTATGCTTTATGCAGGAATTAATTAATACATTAATATATAATTAATTTATATTCTATATCAGAAAGGAAAATAAATATGAAGTCATTAGCAGAACTCCAGGCAATCAAAGAAAAAATGCAGAACAAAGTTGCTCTGCGTGAAGGTTCAGGAGAAATGAGAGTTGTTGTAGGTATGGCTACCTGCGGTATCGCAGCAGGTGCACGTCCTGTACTCTCTGCCTTTGTTGAAGAGGTAGCAGCAGCTGACCTTACAGGAAAGGTTACAGTATCTCAGACCGGTTGTATCGGTATCTGTCAGTTCGAGCCCGTTGTTGAGGTTTACGAGGCTGACAAGGAGAAAGTTACTTATGTAAAAATGACTCCCGAAAAAGCAAAGAGGGTAGTCGAGGAACATATCAAAGGCGGCAAGGTTGTTGCAGAGTACACCTTCGCCAACGAAAACGCATAATCGGAGGTTTGATTTATGATTCGTTCACATGTTCTTATCTGTGGCGGTACAGGTTGTACTTCCTCAGGTAGCCTGAAAATTCAGGATGAATTCGTAAAAGCTCTCGAGGCAAACGGACTCACCGATGAGGTAAAAATTGTAATGACCGGTTGTTTCGGTCTTTGCGCACTGGGTCCTGTTGTTATTATCCATCCCGAGGGCACATTCTACAGCCGTGTTACACCTGAAGATGTAGCAGAAATCGTTTCTGAGCATCTTCTCAAGGGTCGTGTTGTTGAGCGTCTTGTTTACGCTGACACAGGTGAAGATGCAGCAGAAGCTATTGCTAATGTATCTCTTTCAGACACAGCATTCTACAAGACTCAGCAGCGTGTAGTTCTCCGTAACTGCGGCGTTATTGACCCTGAGGACATCAACGAGTACATTGCTATGGACGGTTACCAGGCTCTCGGTAAGGTTCTTACAGAGATGACTCCTGATGAAGTTATCCAGGTTGTTCTTGGCTCCGGTCTTCGCGGTCGTGGCGGCGGCGGCTTCCCCACAGGTAGAAAGTGGGCTCTGACTGCTCCCAACAAAGCTCCCCAGAAGTACGTTGTTTGTAATGCTGACGAGCGCGACCCCGGTGCATTCATGGACCGTTCTGTTCTTGAGGGTGACCCCCACTGTATCATCGAGGCTATGGCTATTGCAGGTTATGCTATCGGTGCAACACAGGGTTATGTATATGTTCGTGCTGAGTACCCCATCGCTGTTAAGCGTCTCCAGATTGCTATCAATCAGGCAAGAGAACTGGGTCTGCTCGGTAAAGATATCTTCGGCTCAGGCTTCGACTTCGACCTGGATATCCGTCTTGGCGCAGGTGCTTTCGTTTGCGGTGAGGAAACAGCTCTGATGACTTCCATCGAGGGTAACCGCGGTGAGCCCCGTCCCCGTCCTCCTTATCCTGCAGCTAAGGGTCTTTACGGCTGTCCCACAGTTGAGAACAACGTAGAGACATTTGCAAATATTCCTCAGATTATCCTCAAGGGTGCAGATTGGTTTGCATCTATGGGTACTGAGAAGTCCAAGGGTACTAAGGTATTTGCTCTTGGCGGTAAGATTGAGCACACAGGTCTTGTTGAGATTCCTATGGGTACTACTGTTCGTGATATCGTTTACGAAATCGGCGGCGGTATTCCCGGTGGCAAGCAGTTCAAGGCAGCTCAGACAGGTGGTCCTTCCGGTGGTTGTACCCCTGCACGTCTTACCGACACTCCTGTTGACTATGATAACCTGACAGCTATCGGCTGTATGATGGGTTCCGGTGGTCTTATCGTTATGGACGAGGACACCTGTATGGTTGATATGGCTAAGTTCTTCCTTGAGTTCACAGTTGACGAGTCCTGCGGTAAGTGTACTCCCTGCCGTATCGGTACAAAGAGACTTCTTGAGATGCTCAACCAGATCGTATCAGGTAATGGTACTCTGGAGCTTATCGACGAGATGGAGAAGCTCTTCTACTACATTAAGGACAACGCTCTGTGCGGTCTGGGACAGACAGCCCCCAACCCTGTTCTTTCCACACTCAACTTCTTCCGTGATGAGTATATTGCTCATGTTGTTGACAAGAAGTGTCCTGCAG
>JAZQHL010000104.1:0-19100 GCA_045540595.1 Ruminococcus sp. | reverse complement strand
GCTACCATTGCATTTAAGGATATGGCACTGTCTATTCTGCCATACCTGATGGTGACTTCTGCCAGAAAGAATCAGTGCAGCAATGACATCGTGATTCTTACTGCTACATCCGGTGATACCGGCAAAGCTGCCCTTGAGGGATTTTGTGATGTTGAAGGAACAAAGATTATCGTTTTCTACCCCGAAAACGGCGTTTCCGATGTTCAGGCAATGCAGATGACCTCTCAGGAGGGCAATAACGTATGCGTTTATGCAGTAAAGGGTAATTTCGACGATGCGCAGGCAGGTGTAAAAGCCATATTCTCCGATGAAGCTCTGCGCGAAAAGCTTGATGGCGAGGGATGGTTCCTCTCTTCTGCAAACTCCATTAACTGGGGCAGACTTCTTCCTCAGATTGTTTATTATATCTCTGCTTACTGTGATATGGTAAACGCAGGCAAGATCAATCTTGGCGATAAAATCAACGTTGTTGTTCCCACAGGTAACTTCGGTAATATCCTTGCAGCATACTTTGCAGGCTGTATGGGAATGCCTCTGAATAAATTAATCTGTGCTTCAAACTCCAACAATGTTCTCACAGATTTCATCAATACCGGTGTTTATAATAAAAACAGAGACTTCATCACAACTGTTTCTCCCTCAATGGATATTCTTGTTTCCTCTAACCTTGAAAGACTTCTTTATGTTCTTTCAGGCAGAAACGATGAAGAAACAAAGGCTTATATGACAGCACTCAAGACAGAGGGCTCATATGAAGTAACCGATTCCATCAAGGCAACCGTTACTGACCTCTTCAGCGGCGGCTTCTGCTCTGAGCAGGAAACACTTGACACAATCTCTGCTCTTTACAAAGACACAGACTATCTTTGCGATACACACACAGCAGTTGCTGTTAATGTATATGAGAAGTATCTTGAGGCAACAGGTGACAACACTCCTGCTGTCATCGCTTCTACAGCAAGCCCCTATAAATTCTCCCGTGCAGTTCTTTCTGCAGTAGAGGGTAAGGAAATCACTGACGAAGATGAGTTTGCAGTTGTTGACAGACTCACAGAAGTAACAGGTGTTCAGATTCCTGCTCCTCTTGAGGCAACAAGAACTATGGAAGACAGATTCTCAGATGTTATCGAGCCTCAGACAATGCCTGAGTATGTACTCGGTGCATTAGGTCTTAAGTAATGTCAGTTTTCGCAATAGCCGACCTTCATCTTTCTCTTGGTACAGATAAGCCAATGGATATTTTCAGCGGTTGGACCGATTACGTCCAGAGACTTGAAAATAACTGGCGTAAACTTATCACAGACAAAGATACAGTGGTTATCGCAGGTGATATTTCCTGGGCTATGAAGCTTGAAGAATGTGATAAAGATTTTGCTTTTATCAATTCCTTGCCCGGAAAGAAAATTCTCATTAAAGGTAACCACGATTACTGGTGGGCTACAAAAAAGAAAATTGACGAGTATCTTGCTTTGAAGGGCTTTGATACAATAAGCATAATTTTCAATAATGCTTATATTGCTGATAATCTTGCAATCTGTGGCACCCGAGGTTGGAATTACGAATCCTCAGGTGAAAAGGATATGCGGATTCTGAATCGTGAAGTAGGACGACTTGAGGCTTCAATCAGAGAAGCCGAGAAATCAGGACTTGAGCCTGTGGTCTTTCTTCATTATCCTCCTGTCTATGATACAATAGTCTGTGAGGAAATCATAAACACCCTTAAATCCCACAAAATTAAACGTTGCTACTACGGACACCTTCACGGAGCCGCTACCCATAAGCACGCATACATCGGGGATTTTGAGGGGATTAAACTCAATCTGATTTCATGCGACTATACAGGCTTCTATCCTGTGCCCGTCGTTTGAATATACCAAAAAACCATTATATGGAGGAATTTCAAAATGGCACTTAAATCATCAACTCTTAAGGAAACAAACAAGTACGAGCTTGAAGTAGTTGTAGATGCAGCTACATTCGATGCAGCCGTACAGAAATCCTACAAAAAGAACATCGGCAAGGTAGCAGTTCCCGGCTTCCGTAAGGGTAAGGCTCCCAGACAGATGGTAGAGAAGCTCTACGGTAAAGATGTATTCTATCCCGATGCAATCGAATTTTGCTATCCCGAGGCTCTCGAAGCAGCAATCAAAGAGGCAGGTCTCAAGGTTGTTGCAGTTGAGTCTGTAGAAGAAGTAAGCACAGATAACGGCTTTGAGTTCAAGGCAGTAGTTATCGTTGAGCCCGAAGTAACTATCGAAGGCTACAAGGGTATCGAGGTTAAGGCAAAGGCTGTTCGTGTAACTGAGAAAATGATCAACGAAGAGATCAACAAAATCCGTGACAGAAACAGCCGTATGGTAACTGTTGAGGACAGACCTGCAGCAGACGGTGACACAGTTGTTATCGACTTCGAAGGTTTCCTCGGCGATGTTGCATTTGAAGGCGGCAAGGCTGAGAACTACAACCTGGCTCTTGGCAGCGGTTCCTTTATCCCCGGTTTTGAGGATCAGATCATCGGCCACAATGCAGGTGAGGAGTTCACAATCACTGTAACCTTCCCCGAGGATTATCAGGCAGAAGAACTCAAGGGTCAGGACGCACAGTTCAAGACCAAGCTTCACGAGATCAAGACTAAAGAGCTTCCCGAGCTTGATGACGAGTTTGTAAAGGACGTTTCCGATAAGGAGACTGTTGAGGATTACAAGAAAGAGATCAAGGAGACTATCTCCAAGAGACTCAAGGAAGAGAGAGAGAACGACATCTCCAACCAGATCACTGATAAACTCATTGAGCTTGTTCAGGGCGAGATTCCTGAGGTTATGTTCGAGAACGAAGTTAACTCCATGATCCGTGACTTTGACACACGTCTCCGTTCACAGGGTATGGATATGGCTACTTACCTGGGCTACATGGGTATGGACGTTGAGGCTCTCAAGAATATGTACCGCAAGGATGCAGAGCGCAGAGTTAAGCTCCGTCTTGCTCTCAAGAAGATTGCTCAGCTTGAGAACATCACTGTAACAGACGAAGAAGTTGAAGCAGAGTTTGCAAGACTTGCTGAGACTTACGGCGTAGATGTAGACCGCATCAAGATGATCGTTGACGTTGAGGATCAGCGTGACGACCTTGCTGTTCAGCGTGCAATGGATCTTGTCAGAGCAGAAGCAGTTATTAAGTAATTTACAGAACATTTGAATATCTCTCACTGATTTTGTTAAGTATTATTCTGAAAGGATTGATTTTTAATGAGCGTTATACCTTATGTTATCGAACAGACCAGTCGTGGTGAGCGTTCCTATGACATTTTCTCCCGACTTCTCAATGATAGAATAATTATACTGAACGATGAAGTGAACCATGTTTCAGCAGGCCTTGTTGTTGCACAGCTTCTGTACCTTGAGGGTCAGGACCCTTCAAAGGACATCAGCCTCTATATCAACAGCCCCGGCGGCTCTGTTACAGACGGTATGGCTATCTACGACACAATGAAGTACATCAAGTGCGATGTTTCTACTATCTGTATGGGTATGGCTGCATCTATGGGTGCATTCCTGCTTTCTTCCGGTACTCCCGGAAAGAGATATGCTCTGCCTAATGCCGATATTATGATTCATCAGCCCAGTGGCGGCGCACAGGGTCAGGCATCAGATATTGAGATTCATGCAAAGCATATTCTTCATACAAAGAAAAAACTCAACGAGATTCTGGCAATGAACACAGGTCAGCCTCTTGATATCATCGCAAGAGATACAGAGAGAGACAACTTTATGACCGCTCAGCAGGCTCTTGAGTATGGACTTATTGATAAGGTAATCGAAAGAAGATAAGGGGAATACTATGCCTAACAACAAAGATAACGGTGATGTTTGCTGTTCTTTTTGCGGCAAAACCCAGGGTATGGTCGGAAAACTCATTGCGGGCAACGGAGTTTACATCTGTGATCAGTGTGTAGAACTCTGTATGTCTATTCTTGATGAGAGTGATCCCATCAGACCCACTGCAATCGATTCTATAGATGCATCACAGCTTCTGAAGCCCCACGAAATCAAGGCTATTCTTGACGAGTATGTAATTGGTCAGGATAAAGCCAAGATTACCCTTAGTGTTGCTGTTTATAATCATTACAAGCGTGTTTTCAACGAAGATGATGATGTGGAATTCTCAAAGAGCAACGTTCTGCTTCTCGGACCTACTGGTGTAGGCAAAACCTTGCTTGCTCAGACTCTTGCAAAAGCCCTTGATGTGCCTTTTGCCATTGCTGATGCAACGACTCTTACTGAGGCAGGCTATGTGGGTGAGGATGTTGAGAATATTCTTCTCAAACTGATTCAGGCTGCAGATTATGACATCGAAAAAGCCCAGACTGGTATCATCTACATTGACGAGATTGATAAAATCTCCCGTAAATCCGAGAATCCTTCCATCACCCGTGATGTAAGCGGTGAGGGTGTACAGCAGGCTCTTCTTAAAATGATAGAAGGCACTGTAGCCAACGTACCTCCTCAGGGCGGCAGAAAACACCCTCAGCAGGAATTCATCAGCATCGATACAAGCAACATTCTCTTTATTTGCGGCGGTGCTTTTGAAGGCCTTGAAAAGGTTGTTGAAAAGCGTACCGACTCTTCATCACTTGGTTTCGAGGCTAATGTCATCGATAGAAAAACACTCAATAAGACCTTCTGGATGGAAAAGGTTGTTTCTCACGACCTTGTTAAATTCGGTCTTATTCCTGAACTCGTGGGCAGACTTCCTGTCATCACCGCACTTTCGGGTCTTGACAGTGATGCTCTTGTAAGAATTCTCACAGAGCCAAAGAATTCGCTTATGAAACAGTATAAGAAACTCTTTGCTTATGATGATGTTCTTCTTGAGTTCACAGACGATGCACTTCTGGCAATTGCTGAGAAAGCACTTGAGCAGCAGACAGGTGCACGTGGTCTTCGTGGTATTATGGAGCAGACACTCACTCAGCTTATGTTTGATGTTCCTGCAGATGATACCATCACAAAAGTAATAATTACCGCACAGGTAATAACAGAGGGTGCAGAGCCCACTATTATCCGCGGTGAAAAATCTGTCACAGACTCAGCCGAGTCCTGACAGTAATCATACTATCAATCATGCCGTACGCTGAAAAACCAGCGTACGGCAGTTGCAATTTTTCCAAGCGAGGTATTTTATGTTAGAAAACGACTCTTTAATATGTAACGTCCCTGTTCTGCCATTGCGTGGAATAGTCGTTTTCCCTAAGATGATGCTTCATCTGGATGTGGGCAGAAAAAAGTCAATTAATGCTATAAGGCATGCAATGGACGGTGAGCAGCTGATTTTTGCATCTGCTCAGTTTGATGCTACAGAAAGCAATCCCGAAGTCAATGACCTTTACCAGATGGGTGTTATGTGCCGTGTTGTACAGATGGTGAAACAGCCCGAAGGCACTATCCGTATTATTTTAGAGGGACTTTACAGAGCAGATATCAAGTACATAGTAGATAACAATTCCTATCTCTGTGCTGATGTAATGAGAATCAAAGAAACAAAATGCTCTGATAAAACTACAGAACAGGCACTGGTCCGCGTTCTGAAATCTACATTTGAAAAATACAGGGAGTTCAATTCAAAACTTCCGTCAGATATAATGTTCAAAGTTGGACTTTGCCACCGATGCGGTGACTTAACCGACTATATCGCAGGGCATATTCCTCTTGAATATCACAACAAGCAGTCTATCCTTGAGATTACAGACTGTGCTGAGCGTACAGAAGCCCTCATCAGTCTTTTAAGCGATGAACTTCAGATTGTTGAGATTGAGCGTGAAATCGCAGAAAAAACCAAATCAAACCTTGATCGTGCACAGCGTGAAATGTTCCTCCGTGAGGAAATCCGCGCAATCCACGAAGAACTGGGTGATGGTGACGACCCTGATGTTGAGTGTGATAATTTAAGAGAAGCAATCATCGAAAAGAAGATGGGGGAGGAAACTGAAAAAATCCTCCTGAAAGAATGCAGCAAACTTGAAAGACTTCCTTACGGTAGTCAGGAGGCTGCTCTCATCAGAACCTACATCGACACCTGTCTTGAACTTCCCTGGCATATTTATACCGAGGAAGATATAGATCTTAAACGTGTACGTTGTGCTCTTGACAAGAATCACTACGGACTTGATAAAGTCAAGGACAGAATCATTGAATCTCTTGCAGTTCGAAAACTTAACCCCGATTCCAAAGGTAACATTATCTGCCTTGTAGGACCTCCCGGTGTTGGTAAGACTTCTATTGCTCTTTCAGTTGCCGAAGATATAGGTAGAAAATCTGTCCGTATTTCTCTTGGCGGTGTTAAGGATGAAGCTGAAATCCGTGGCCACAGACGTACATATATCGGTTCAATGCCCGGTCGCATAATGGCAGGAATGAAGCGTGCAGGTTCTATGAATCCTCTTATGGTCCTTGACGAAATCGACAAACTTTCCAATGATTATAAGGGTGACCCTACATCTGCACTTCTTGAAGTTCTTGATTCAGAGCAGAATTTTGCTTTTGTTGATCATTATCTTGATATTCCTTTTGATTTGTCAGGAGTAATGTTCATTACTACTGCAAATGATTTAAGTGCAATCTCTGAGCCTCTCAGAGACCGTATGGATATTATTGAACTTTCCAGCTACACCCGTGAAGAAAAGTTCAATATCGCTAAGATGCATCTTGTAAAGAAGCAGCTTGCAAACAACGGTCTTGATTCAAAACGATTCAGACTTACAGACAGCGCTATATATGCTCTCATAGATAAATACACAAGAGAAGCAGGTGTCCGTTCACTGGAGCGTATCATCTCAAAACTTATGCGTAAAGTCGCTGTGTCGGTTGTTCAGGAAGATGCCTTTGTCCGTATCACAGCCACAGACCTTCCCGAGTATCTTGGCCCTGCAAAGTACACTGGTGATTATTATTCAACAAAGAATCAGGTGGGTGTAGCAAACGGTCTTGCGTGGACTGCAGTAGGCGGTGAAATACTGCCTATTGAAGTTGCAGTTATGGATGGTACAGGCAAAGTAGAACTCACTGGCTCACTGGGTGATGTTATGCAGGAATCTGCTAAAGCAGCCATTACCTGTATCCGCTCAAGAGCAAAGCAGTTCGGTATTGATCCCGATTTTTATAAGAATAAGGATATTCACGTTCATGCACCCGAAGGTGCTGTTCCCAAAGACGGTCCCTCTGCAGGTATCACAATGGCAACAGCAATCTGTTCAGCCCTTACAGGTTACGCTGTAAGACACGATGTAGCAATGACAGGTGAAATCACCCTCAGAGGCAGAGTTCTTCCTATAGGCGGACTCAAGGAAAAATCCATCGCAGCATATAAATCCGGTATCAGAACAGTGATCATTCCCGAGAAAAATGTACCTGATATTTCAGAGATTGACTCTGTAGTTTCTGAAAATGTAGAGTTTATTCCTGTTGAATCTATAGATAAAGTTCTTGATATTATGCTTGTAAAGCCTGAAGATAAAAAGAAGGTTAAAACTACAAAATCAGCAGAAAAAACTCACAGAATTGCTACCAACTAACCTCTTAAGGAGGCATTATATGGATATTAATAACGTTAAATTTGAGATGGCCTGCGGAGTGTCTTCTCAGCTTCCTCCGTCAGTTCTTCCTGAAGTTGTATTTTCGGGCAGATCCAATGTAGGAAAGTCATCTCTCATAAACAAAATCACAAACAGAAAAGGTTTGGCAAGAGTAAGTGCCACCCCGGGTAAAACTGCTACAATCAATTTCTTTTCACTCAAAGAATTTATGCTTGTGGATCTTCCGGGATACGGCTATGCCAAGGTATCCCGTGCCGAAAAAGAAAGATGGGGAGAACTTGTTGAAGGTTATTTTGCAGATGACCGCGACTTTGCTCTTGTAATCCAGATTTGTGATATAAGACACAAACCCACTGCTGATGATATGCAGATGATTCAGTACCTTTCCGAACTTGGTTTTCCTTTTGTTGTTGTGCTTACAAAGAAGGACAAGCTTAATAAAACTGAACTTGCAAATCAGATGAACTTATATTCTGAACTTCTTTCTGAATATAATGCCGAATTTGTGGCATTCTCTGCACTAAATGGTGATGGCACAGAAGAAGTCAGAGCAATTATTGATAAATATTTACAGAGAGGTGAGACTGAATAATGTTGACTCCGGGTCTTGAGTTCCGTGAAAACGGACACTTGTTTATAGAAGGTTGTGATACCGTAGAACTTGCAAAGAAGTACGGCACACCCTTGTATGTAATGAATGAAACTCTCATCAGAAACAATTGCAGAAGATATACTTCCTTCATCTCACAGAATTTCTCAAAAGGCAGTTTTCCTTGCTATGCAAGCAAAGCACTCTCTTGTCTTGAGATATACAGAATAATGAGTGAAGAAAAGATGGGTGTTGATGTAGTATCAGGCGGTGAGCTTTACACAGCCCTCAGAGCAGGCTTTCCTGCTGAAAGAATCTTTTTCCATGGCAACAACAAAACCTGCGATGAACTCAGAATGGCTGTTGAAAATGGTGTAGGTCGTATTATTGTTGACAACCTTACAGAACTTCACACTCTTGATGAAATTGCATCACAGGCGAATATAAAGCAGAAAATCGGCCTCAGAATCAAGCCTGGCATTGAGGCTCACACACATGATTATATCCGCACAGGTCAGATTGATTCCAAGTTCGGCTTCTCTATCGAAAACGGTGAAGCTCTTGAGGCGGTAAAGTCTGCACTTGAATGTAAAAACATTGAACTTTGTCAACTTCATTGTCACGTAGGCTCTCAGATTTTTGACACCCAACCTTTCACCGATGCTGTAAAAGTTATGCTTCAGTTCTTTGTGACTATTCACAATGAAACAGGAGTATGGATTTCTGAACTTAACATCGGCGGCGGTCTTGGTGCAAGTTACACCGATTCTGATTCACCTCTTGAGATTGAAGAATACCTTACACCTGTTGCAGCTACCCTCAAGGCAACCTGCCTTGAACTTGGTGTGCCTGAGCCCGAATTCCACATTGAGCCCGGTCGTTCAATTGTAGGTGAAGCAGGAACAACACTTTACACCCTGGGTGCTGTCAAAGAAATCAAGGATATTCGTACTTACATTTCCGTAGATGGCGGTATGTCTGATAATATCAGATATGCTCTCTATCAGGCAGAGTACACTGTACTCAATGCCTCTAAAGCTATGGGTGAAATTACAGAAAATGTTACTCTTGCAGGTAAATGCTGTGAAAGCGGAGACCTTATTCAGGAAGGTATTTCCATTGTTGATCCTCAGGTTGGTGATGTTGTTGCAGTGCTTACAACAGGTGCATATAATTACTCAATGGCATCTAACTACAACAGAATTCCCAGACCTGCTATGATTATGGTAAGCGGCGGTCACAGCCGTGTCATAATCCAACGTGAATCATACGAAGACCTTCTTAATAACGATATTTAAGTATAAAAATACCCACTGCACACAAAATGCAGTGGGTATGTTTTTTATATTTTATTGTCTTGTTAATGAGTAAAGTTCGCCTTTGTGGTTCTCCAGATACATAACATCACCAAGAAGTGTTATGTAAGCAGAGCCGCTTTCTGTGTCTCCCAGCATTGAAATTGTCAGATCAAGTCTGTTACCATCAAGTGACCAGGTCAGAGTTCCGGGGAAGAATAACGCTGTTACTGTGCCTGTACCGTCAGCGTTGAAGGTATAAGTAATTGTATAATCAAAATCACCGACATATCCGAAAATATAGGAAGTGCCTGTCTGTTTTGCAGAAGTCCATGTTCCTACAATGGAATTTCCGCCTTTGTTTGCTGTGTAGGTTTTTCCGTCTACAACCACCTTTACCTCTTCGTTTTCGGTGTATACTCTTTCGGGAACAGGTAAATCGTCGTTGTTCTCAGGCTTTTCTGTATCAGCCTTTGTTGCATCTGCTGTGGTGTCAGTCCTACCTTCTGTTGCAGCCTCTCCTTTTGCCGTTGTAGCATCGGGATATGCTTTGTCATAGAAGAATTCTACGGGTGGGTGTTTGTGAACAATAAGATCACTGCTTGTAACTGTTACTGTTTCATTAGTTTCGGGTCCGGGGTTACCTTCAGTTATTCCGGGAGTTATGGAGATTTCGGTCTCAGAGTATTCTGCAGAGGGAGGGAAGGGGAGCTCTTTTACATAAGAAGAAAACAGACCTAAATGTATCTCATAAGCCTTGTCGTCAATTGTATATATGTGGCTGCCTTCCAGTTCTTCAGAAATAGTAAACTTCTCTCTTGTAAAGATAACAGTGTAAATTTCATTTTTGTATTCAGTTTTTACATAGAGTCTGTTATCTTTTACTTCATATTCACCGCTGATACGATACTCAGTGCTGTCTGCAGTGAAAATATTTTCGTTGGTGCTGAATTTTGCTTCAACAGCTTTTGAAAGATATGCACAAGTGCCTGTGCCGTCTTCCATAATATTCAGATAAGGCAGAGTATCAGGTCCGTACCACTCACCTGTAACCTCAGGATCAATTTTATATCCTGAGTCTCCCAAAGGTGAAGATGGGGTAGTGCAGGCTGTTAACATAAGAGCTAAGATTACGATTGCAAGAGCAAGAGAAAAGAATTTTTTCATAACGAAACCTCCTTGTAAAAAATTGTTGTTATCAACATCTTTATACTATCAATTCTGATTTTTGATGTCAATAGCTAATATACAATACTACCAATTCAATAACAAAACTGTAAACTAATGTAACAGTGTAGATTCTTGCTTTTTGCATATATCGTGGTATAATATAATCACTATAATTATAAGTGTAACTCTGTGTATCAACAGGAGATGATATTATGTCACTTTGTATAGGCTGTATGCACGAAATTGGTAACGAGATTATCTGCCCTGATTGCGGCTTTGATAATTCCCGTACACAATCTGCACCCTTCCTGCCTTATGGTGCTGTTCTTGACAAGCGCTATGTTGTAGGCAAGAATATTGAAACAAACGGTGAAAGCACCCTTTATATAGGTTACGACAGAGAAACAGCAAGTACTGTTCTTATCCGTGAGTTTCTTCCTGCAGGCTACTACTCCCGTGCAGAAGGCTCAGTCAAGGTTATGATTGATTCCTCAAAGCAGGAAACCTTCAGCAAACTTATAGGGGAGTTTGAGCAGTTTTTCGGTTTTCTTTCTACCCTTAAGGATATGTCTGCTATGAATGTTATCACTGACATTTTCAGAGCAAATAATACCTGCTATGTAGTTGAAGAGTACGAACAGCTCATATCTTTTGAAGAATACGTAAACCGTAACAACGGTCATCTTGAGTGGGAGGTAGCACGTCCTCTCTTTATGCCCGTTATTTCACTTCTGGAGGCACTGCATAAAAACGGTTACGGCCACTATGCAATCTCACCCTCAAACCTTTATATCACATCCTCGGGCAAAGCCCTTCTTTTGGGTTTTGCAACCATAAATGAACGCAGAAGAGGAACACAGCTTAAGTCTCAGCTTTTCACCGGCTGTGCTGCACCCGAGCAGTACGAAAATAATTTTCCCATTGATAACATTACCGATATCTACGGCTTCACAGCAACTCTTTTCTATGCGCTCACAGGTTCTCTGCCTGCAAGTGCAAAGGACAGACTCAATGATGGTGCCCTTCTTATGAGCACAAGTACCGTAAAAAGGCTTCCTCCTCATGTGGTATCAGCCCTTGCAAATGGTCTTCAGGTCAAGCGTGAAGAGCGTATCATCGATTTTGGCGATTTACGTGCACAGCTTTCTGTAGCGCCTACTGTTAAAGCTATTCAGGAGGAAATCAGCCGTACAGCCAGTATGGCTCATCCTGATAAACCCAAAAAGAAAAACTACGGAATGTCACCAATTTCTGTAGGCATCATTGTTACAGTTATTGCTTCTCTTGTTTTCCTTTGGATAGGTATCCTTATTATCGATAAAAATGTCACCACTAATGATCCCGACCAGGGTCAGATTGAAACTCAGCCTGTAACCCAGCAGGTTACTGTTAAAGATGACGATTGGACAGGTGAGACTCTTAAAAATTACGTTGGTCAGGATTTTGAAAAAGTTCGTGCTGAACTTTCTGCAAAAGGTATTGTAGTTTATAAGGATGCTTATACTAACGAAGATGACGGCTATTCCGATATGTTTGATGCAGGTATCATTATGTCACAGAGTTTCCCTGAGGGAACACCTCTTGATGCTGAAAATGGTTTTGCTGTAACCTTCAGTGTCAGCCGTGGACCAAAATCAGCATATCTTCCTAATGTGGAGGATATGTCGCTTGCATCTGCTGTTACAAAACTCACAGAGCTTGGATATGTTGTATACCAGGATTCAACAGAAGTTCATAGTGACAAAATACAGAAAGGCAAGGTTATAGGTTACAATAAATATGATGCAGGTGATATGGTTTTACTTGATGTTCCAATTTATCTTGTAATCAGTGCCGGACCTGAAAAAACCGATTAATTAATAATGAAAGCACTTTTGAACACATTGCTCAAAAGTGCTTTTGTATATGATTTACATTTTACTTGTCCTTGTTCTGATTTTGCTTTCTGCGTGCTGAATCAAATTAAATAATGAACTTGACTCTTTTGCATATTCCTGCGATAATAATTCAGAGGAATATTCTGTTTCCTTTAATATTTGTGCATTATCGTTGTCACATTCTGTGCTTGTGGCGTATTCAAATTTCGCTCCGAATCTTGCCATGTACGAATCACAATATCCGTGGTAAAGTGCTTTTTTCACAGAAAACATTGTCTGTTCGTTTTTGGAATTTGCGGAGTATAAAGAACGGAAAACCTTGTAAACCGCCAGCATCACGTAATTTGAAACATCAGCAGTCAGTTGTTTGTTTTTGTTTTTTGATAACATATCAAAAATTACAGACAATGTATTGCACAGTATTTTTTTATTCAACAAAGGAACAAGTGAACTGCCCTTGATGTTTTCATCAATAGCTTCGTCAACATCCGGAATATCATCAAAATTCAGGGTAGCACCTGTTCTTTCTGGTGTTCTGCCAAGCAGAAAATCACAGGAAACTCTGTAATATTCTGCAACTCTTATTACAAAATCAAGGCTGCACTCACGGATTCCTTTTTCATAATGGGATAACAAAGCCTGAGAAACCCCCAGTTCTTCAGCCACTTGTTTTTGGCTTAATTTCTTTTCTTTTCTTAACATAGTGATTATTCTCGGAAAATCTCTGTTCATATTATTCTCACCTTTCTATACTGTTAGTATAATACAATCTTTACAATTTGTAAAGTGATATTGGAGGACTTACCCTTGAAATCTTATTACATTCATTTTATCAGACACGGCTCAATCGAAGAAACTAACAAAGGCGCATACATCGGAGTTACTGACCCTGAACTCTCAGAAGAGGGTATTAAAACTCTGAAAGAACTTGATAATACTCACAAGTACCCTTATGCTCCCGTTATTTTTACAAGCCCTCTCAAACGCTGTACACAAACCTGCGAAGTTCTTTATCCACACGTCAAACCAATTGTTATAGACGAGTTAACGGAAATGAATTTTGGTAAATGGGAGGGCAAGACAGCAGATGATCTGAGAGGCGACCCTCTCTTTGAAAGCTGGCTTGCAGGTGACGAAGGTGCAACCCCTCCTCAGGGTGAATCCAATGATGATTTTGTCAGAAGAATCTGTCTTGTATTCCAGAATATTGTTGATGGTCTTATCAAAACAGGCAACACCGATTGTGCCATCATCACCCACGGTGGAATTATTATGACTTTACTTGCTATCTATGGCCTGCCTCAGGCAAAACCCTTTGACTGGGCTTGTGATAATGGTTTTGGTTTTTCGATGCGTGTAACACCTATGCTCTGGCAGCGTGACCGTGTAGCAGAAGTTTATAAACTCATTCCTGTAGAAAAAGAGGAAGACTGATGAATCTTACTTACGACCTTCATACTCATATTCTTCCCGGTGTTGATGACGGTGCCAAAACAACAGAAGATGCATTGATTCTTATCAATGCTCTTTATTCTCAAGGAGTTACCAATATCTGCCTGACGCCGCATTTTTATACCCATCGGGAAAGTATTCAGGATTTTCTTTCACGCAGAGCAGAAGCCGCTGATTCTTTTTTACCTTGTATACCTGATGGTGTAAAAGTAAAACTTGGTGCAGAAGTGTATGTAACAAGGTATCTTTTCTCAGAAGAGCGCGACCTTACACCTTTGTGTATCGAAGGCACAAACTATATGATAACCGAGTTTTCTTATGATTCTCATTTTTCAGAGAATACAATGCGTATGATTACAACTTTACTTGACAGAGGTATAATTCCGATTATTCCACACGTTGAGCGTTATCCTCATCTTATGAAAAACAGAAAGACTCTGGAATCCCTCATATCTATGGGAGTTCTCATTCAGTCGAACGCAATATCCTTTACTCAGTTTTACACCAAAAGAAAACTTCTGAAACTTCTTAATGATGGATATATTCACGTTCTGTCAAGTGACGCTCATTCAATGACACGCAATTCTCCTTTAACTATCACACAGGCACTTGAATATATTGTGAGCAAATGTAATGGTGATGTCATACCATCTCTTGAGCAGAATGCCTGCGATATTTTCACTGGTAAATAAATACCTGAAACGTCGGCATTTTAGTCGGCGTTTTCTTTTTTGTTTATTGCAAAATATAATAAAAATGAAAGAAATATCCTTTAATTTCAAATAAACATAAGATAAATTGCAAATCTCATGTTAAAATCCTGCAAAAATGATTGAACTTTGATTATTGTTGTGATAGAATTACTTTTAGATTTGTAAAAGAGGTGTTACTATGGAAACTCATCTTTTAGTAAGAATTGATTCTAAGATGTCCTCACTTTCCAAAGGTCACAAGCTTATTGCTGAATTCATCGAACAGCATTATGACCAGGCTGCTTTTTTAACAGCTTCAAAACTGGGTGAGATTGTAGGGGTGAGTGAGAGTACAGTTGTTCGTTTTGCAACTGAACTTGGATACTCAGGTTATCCTCAGCTTCAGAAAGCAATGCAGGAAATGATTAAAGATAAACTCACATCTGTTCAGCGTATCGAGGTTACTGCAGCCAAAATCGGTGATGGTGATGTGCTCGAGTGCGTTCTTAATCAGGATATCCAGAAAATCCGAAGAACACTGGAAGAAACTTCTCATGAAGATTTCGACCGTGCTGTTGATGCAATCACATCTGCAGAGAATATCTATATATTCGGTACCCGTTCTGCAAGTTCCCTTGCAGGGTTTCTTGGTTATTATTTTGACCTTATACTCGGTAATGTGCACATTGTCACCACTGCAAGCCGTTCAGGTATGTACGAAGCATTGCTTCGCATTTCTGATAAAGATGCTATCATCGGTATCAGTTTCCCAAGATATTCCAGAACAGCCGCAAGTGCAATGGACTTTGCATCTTCCAGAGGTGCCGCAACTATTGCTATCACAGACAGTATGATGTCACCCCTTGCAGAGAGTGCTGATTCTGTGCTCATTGCCCGCAGTGATATGGCATCTGTTGTTGATTCCCTTGTTGCACCCTTATCTCTTATCAATGCTCTTATTGTTGCTACCGTTATCAGAAACAAAGAAGAAGTAAAAGAGACTTTTGCTACTCTGGAAACCGTATGGAACGAGCAGGGTGTTTACACCAGCACTCATTCCAATGACAAAAAGTAATATGAGCAGAATTATAGTAATAGGCGGAGGAGCCGCAGGCCTTATGGCGGCAGGCACTGCAGCGCAATTGGGTGCTGAAGTTATTGTTTTTGAGAAAAACAAGCGTGTAGGCAGAAAACTCTGTATTACAGGCAAGGGCAGATGCAATATAACCAACAACTGCACTCAGAATGTTTTCATTGAAAATGTAAACACCAATCCTCGGTTTATGTACAGTGCCATCAGCAATTTTGATTGTTCTGATACAATGTCTTTTTTTGAAGAACTAGGTCTTTCTCTCAAGACTGAGCGAGGTAACAGAGTTTTTCCTGAATCCGATAAAGCAACAGATGTGGTTTCAGCCCTTGAGAACTTTGCTCGCAGAAGCGGTGTTACAGTGATTTCTGCAAACACCGTAAAGAAACTGATTGTTTCAGATGGTGCTGTGAAAGGCGTTGTGGACAGCAAAGGTGAAGAATACACCTGTGATGCCGTTATAGTTGCAACAGGCGGCTGCTCATACCCGCTCACAGGCTCTACAGGTGACGGCTACAAATTCGCTCGTCAAGCTGGTCACACCATTATTAATCCTGAACCCTCACTGATTCCTCTTTGTTGCGAAGGTGAAGATTTACAGGACTGTAAGGATATGCAGGGTTTGTCACTTCGTAATATTGGTGTTAAGATTTTTAAGAATAATAAAGAAATATACAGTGATTTCGGTGAACTACTGTTCACGCATTTCGGTCTTTCAGGTCCTACAATTCTCAGTTCAAGCGCACATATCAAAGATCCCCGTTCGAAGGATTATTCCGTATCCGTTGATTTAAAACCGGCTTTGGATTCTGATAAACTTGATTCCAGACTTCTCCGTGATTTTGATAAGTACAAAAACAGAGAGTTTTCAAATTCACTTTCAGATTTATTGCCGAGTTCTATGATACCTGTCGTTATCAGACGTTCAGGAATTCTCCCTTCAACCCGTTGCAACAGCATCACAAGGGAACAAAGGCAGGCATTTGTAAAACTTCTCAAGGACTTCCGCTTCACTGTTACAGACACCCGTCCTTTGGACGAGGCAATCATAACCAGAGGCGGTGTGAAAACAGCAGAAGTTGATCCTGCAACTATGCAGAGCAAACTTTGTGCAGGACTGTATTTTTGTGGCGAAGTTCTTGATGTTGATGCCTACACAGGCGGTTTTAATTTACAGATTGCATTTTCAACCGGCAGATTAGCCGGCACATGGGCAGTGTATAATTCTTGATTCACTGTCATCAGAATATTAAAGAAATTTATTAAACAGGAGTAATGATTATGTCTATCGCAATTGCTATCGATGGTCCTGCAGGTGCAGGCAAATCCACTATCGCAAAGGCTGCTGCTAAGCACCTTGGTTTTATCTATGTTGATACAGGTGCCATGTACCGTGCAATCGGTCTTTACACAATCCGTAAGGGAGTAGACCCTGCAGATACTCAGGCAGTGGTTGCACTTCTTTCTGAGATTGAAGTTTCTCTTGCCCGTGATGAAAACAAGAATCAGTTAGTTATTCTCAACGGTGAAGATGTTTCAGGTTTTATCCGTACAGAGCAGGTTTCAATGGCCGCTTCCCGTGTTTCTGCAATTCCAGAGGTTAGAGCATTTCTCCTTAATCTTCAGCGTGATATGGCTAAGGCAAACGATGTTATTATGGACGGCAGAGATATCGGCACAGTTGTTCTTCCTGATGCAAAAGTAAAGATTTTCCTCACAGCATCAGCAGAAATCAGAGCTCGCAGAAGATATGATGAACTTATCGCAAAGGGTGAGCAGGCTGTTTACGAAGATGTTCTTGCTGATGTTATAGAGCGTGACAACAACGATATGAACAGACCTATTGCACCTCTCAAGCCTGCAGAAGACAGTATTATTGTAGATACTTCTGAACTGAATCTTGAGGAATCTATCGCACTTCTTATCAAAACAATCGAGGAGAACAGCAAGTGAAAGAAGTAAAATACAGCAAAAAGTTTTATACTGTTATGAAGTGGGTTGTGGCAGTTATTCTCTGGCCTTTATATCGCTTCAAGTACACAAACGCAAACAAGATTCCTAAAGAGGGAAGATATATTTTTGCAGGTAATCATATTTCAATTACAGACCCTATTCTTGTTGGTATCGGACAGAAAAGACGTATCAGATTTATGGCAAAAGCCGAACTTTTTGAAAATGCTTTTCTCAGCTGGCTTCTGACCAAACTTGGCGCCTTTCCTGTTAACCGCGGAAAAGGTGACTGGGATTCCGTAAACTATGCAAAAAGCATCATTGATGACGGTGAATGTCTTGGTATATTCATCGAGGGTACCCGTTCAAAAACAGGTGAACTTCTCCGTCCCAAAAGTGGCGCGGTAATGATTGCACATCAGATGGATTGTAAGATTGTGCCTGTTTCCATTACATACAGAACAAAGAAGAAATACTTCTTCTCCCGCCGTTATATTTGCTTCGGTGATCCTGTTACTGTGCAGGAGCTTGGAATCACAACAGGCGGACCCCGTGAGTACCGTGAGGCTTCCCGTCAGCTTATGGAAAAAATTGCTGTGATGTGGGAGAAGGATAAATATGGAAATAAAACTCGCTAAAACTGCAGGCTTTTGTTTTGGAGTCAATCGTGCAGTGAAGATGGTCTATTCTCTTCTTGATGAAGGTAAACAGGTAGCCACTCTGGGTCCCATTATCCATAACACAGAAATGGTAAACGAACTTAAAAGCAGGGGAGTAGTAACAGTTGATGTTCCCTCACAGACCCCTGAAGGAGCAACTCTTGTTGTCCGTTCTCACGGAGTCTCACGCAGTGTTATCGATGAGATTACATCTCTTGGTATTGAGTACTGTGATGCAACCTGTCCCTTTGTTTCCAAGATTCACAATATTGTCTGTTCTGCCGATGCTCAGAATAATAAGTCTGTTTTTATAGCAGGGGATTGTGCCCACCCCGAAGTACAGGGTATAATGGGTCATTCCAGAATTCCATGCTATACTTATAAAAACGAAATTGAATTATTGGATTTGTTCAGTAATATTCCACCCGAGAATTATAACACTGCGATTTTTGTGGCTCAGACAACTTTCAGCGAAAAAGAGTGGAAAAAATGTTATAAAACAATAAAAAAAGTCTGTACAAATCCGGAAATATTTGATACAATATGTAGTGCTACGCATAGTCGGCAAGCGGAAGCCGAAAATCTGGCGAAGTCTACTGACCTGATGATAGTCATCGGTGACAGGAAAAGTTCCAACACCGCAAAGCTCTTTGAACTTTGCAGCAAGGTCTGTCCTGATACCCTGTGGATTGAAACAGCTCAGGAGCTTTCACCGGAAAGATTAAGCAATGCTCGTAC
>JAZQHL010000103.1:0-18337 GCA_045540595.1 Ruminococcus sp. | reverse complement strand
GGTCAGTCACTTAGAAAAATCAATATCATAACGAGTTCCGTGAGATAACAGTAATCCGTGTGTTAGTTCAATTCGCAAAATGCATGTATTCACATCGTCAAAATTATTATGTCCGTTATCAATCCATTCAGCAAACATGGTACGCATCAAATTGGAAATTTCTTTGTTCTCTTCTTTGCCGAAATATCCCAGATTCACACCTTTTCCATGGGCAGTGAACCAATCACCTGCGATTGCCACCACGGGATTTTTTGCAATCTGTTTCATCTTGTTTGACAAGCCATAAGTAAGCACATAAAATGCGCTATCAAAATAAAAGGCATTTACGTTGCGCACATAGGGCGTTCCATCAGCCATTGTTGCTAATGCAATAATGCTGTCTTTTCCAAAACGTTCAATAAGTATCGTTTCTGCTTCTTTTGTTAATTTCTTCATTTTTCGTTCCTCCGTCAAATTCTTGTTTTATCGAACTGTCCAACATGTTGGAATTTGTTTAATCGCTTTCGGCAATCCATTTCTTTGCCCAAGCAAACAATGTGTTGGACATGGAGTTGAAATCTACTTTTGCACCATTTTTCAAATTCATAAAGGTTTCCACAATTTTCCGTTCATCGGAAGATACGACTTCAAGTAAATCCTTTTGATGTCTTATATACGTTCCTGTCTGCTTAAATGCAATTGCCTGCACAACAAAAGAGGCAGATTTATACAAACCTCGCAAAATATCTTCGCTCTTTTCATAGAGTATATTGTGTACACATCCGTGGTAAATGCTGCAGGCACCGGTTTTGATTGCTCTGTTCACAGCACTCTCGTCAATGACTTCCATCACTTCGTCAAGGCTTCCCTTAATCGGTGTTGTGTCATAGCAAAATTGGAACAGGTCTGATGGCTCCCAATTGAAAATTTCCTTTTTGCCTGAAAGGAATCCGCAAATCAATTCTCTGTGTGGCAGAGTATCCAGCATTGTATTATAAGTCTGAATATCCATAGCAGATAATTCATCCAGAATTACAGCAACATCAATGTCACTTGTTTCCGTTGCTTCACCGCGACCATAACTACCTTGCAAGCCAACAAACCATACACGGTTCGAAAAAGTCTGATTTAATGTCTGTAAGAAGTTTTGCATCCAAGCAGTAATATCTATCATCTTAATTACCCCGTCAAATTCAAGTTTGTCAAACTGATTATATCACACCATTTTCCAAACCTCAACAGTCCCCTACAAATCCTCTGTGTGGGTTTTATTGTGCAATTCGTATTCTGTTCCCTGCTTACCGAAACAAATCCCACACAAGGCAATTTTATGGCTTATTCGGGGAATCTGGGGCTTTTAATATATTTTATTATTTTTGCTTTATATATTTCCTTACCACCGGGTGGCTAAGCCCTTTACCATTTGGTGACTACATTTGTTTGCAAATTAAGAATGCAACAATGCAAGTGACTACGGTTGCAATGTTAATCTGTTGCAATGCTTGACTTAATGGTCATTCTAAGGTAACATACCCACACTTAAGGTAGGGGTTGTGGATTTTACCCTCTGCCTGATGCACTTTGACAACTGAAAACGTAAACATCGGTTTCAATCATAAACCCACCCCAAAACCACCCTGAATCGTGGCACGGGGGTTCCTCTTTATGATAATTATTGAAACAGGAAATAGAGATACCATGCCATATTAAAACACCTATTACACAAGATAATCAAAAAAGACCAATGTTCTTTTGAACATTGGTCTTTATCATTTATCATCGACAACACGAGTAATTACCGGCTTTGTTTCAGATATGCTTTATATCAGATCGGAAAAGTTGATTTCGGGTTCGCCTGTGTTTTTTTGTGTTGAATCTGTTGTGTCAGGTATTTCAGACACAGCATTTGTTTCAGTTTCGGTGGTGCTTTCACCTTTCGGCACACTATCAATTACCTGTGAAGGTGATGAATCGGTATCAGTTTCGGTGTTTACTCCTTCATCTGTACTTAACACAACGCTTTCGGACGGAACCTCTGAATATGTCGTATTCGAAGAATCTGATGCGGACACGTCGTTATGATTATGTATATCATCAGTTTCGTTGCAACCACAAAGAAGCATCACCGATAACACAATCAGAAGTATAGTTATTAATCTGATTTTCATAAACTCTCCACTCTTACCTTTGTTTTGCTTTATTGCAATACTCAATCACGCAAATCAGGAACGCAGAATCCACTGATTCTTCCGGTCCTTCATCTTTTCATAGCTTTCATTGTTTGTTCTTATGAAAAAGAAGAATAGAATTTTTCCCATCAGAAACACAATAACCAGCGGAAGTGCTTTTGCATAAGTATGCAAAACTTGTGACATTGCAGCAAAGAAATCACTATAAAATCCTGCGATATAGGCAATTACCAAAAACGAAAAATAGAAACCAATCAGCACGAACTCTGTTACAGATGCGACCTTTGGAAGGAAAATCAGCAACAAGGCAAATACACCATACAGAATTCCGAACACAATCACGCCCATATCACTTAAAGCATGGGAGTCACCCCCGCAAAAGGTTCCTGCCAGCACAATGGAAAATGTAAAGGTTTTTATGGGACGATACATAACCGCAAAAGGTATAATCATCTTAAAAATTATGCCAAACCAGTTGCCCATTTTCTCAAGAGCAACAGAAATAAGCTTAAACATAGTATGCACCTGTCTGAATATCAAGAAGTGAAGAAATCGTTGAACAACGCTGTGAAATTCACATAAGAATTATCAATGTCACGGGGTTCTGCAGAAGATGCAGTAACCACATCTTTCTTCTTGAACAAGAAAATCTCCATTTCAAATTTTTCGTATGGTTTCTTCATACTAAAAATCTCCTTTCACTTTCACTCAGGGACGAACTATCTGGTTGAAATAACCATCATCATCCTTGGAAGGGAGTGTCACCTGAGGTTCAGAAGGTATTGTCGTCTGAGTTTCTGTGGGGTCGGTTTTATCCGCCGTCTCAGTTTCTTCTGTAGGCTCGGTTACATCCGGATTTGTATCTGCCTGTGGGGTTGTTGTATTTTCCTCTGTATAAATGGTAATTTCTGTATTTTCGGTACTCTCAGATATATATTCTGACGAAATCTCTGTGGGCAAAGTTGCCTCAGGTTTTGTACCGGCAGGAAAACTATCCACAAGACCTGCAATATACTTTTGTATCATTGTTGCATCCTTGATATTTACTACTCCATCAGCATCTGCATCAGCAAGACGTAACTCTTCATCAGAAAAAGTTTGCAAGGATGCACAGTACCGCTGAATAGCTGTAGCATCTTTTATGTTAACTGTACCGTCGCAATTGGCATCTCCTGCACCATAGGTTCCTGCAAAAACAGACAATGCTGTAATACTGCCTGCAATCAAAAGCACAATAGTCAAGATTGCTATATATTTTTTCATAAACATCACTCTAATCAAAAAGGTTATCTGTATCAATAGCCAACTTTAACTTTTATCTGACTGCTGCTCCACCTTTGGGGTGAAGCAACAGTCATTGAGAACAACCTGACAGATTACCCGGCGTTTCTTGAAATTCCCATACTGTTCACAGTACTTGTAAAACTTGCACTGCAGCCGCCGAAACTTACTGTGCCTGTGTAGTTGTTATAGTAAGTTCTGTAAAGTCCGTTAGCGTCATAATAACGGATATAGGAGCGGGCTGTAATGGCAGTATTCTGCGCCGCTGAGAGTGCATCTCCCTCAAGCCCGTCATAGGTAATAACCGTTGTATACAATCTGTATCCATCGTAAGTACGGTGGTCATCATAACCGCTGCACTTCATGTTCTGAACGTATGCGTAAGTGTTTCTGGTATCGATGCCGTTGACGTTTTCACCGCAATAATGTAAGCGATATTCGTTCTTATCAACACCATAGTGCTTTGCTGCCTTTTCGGTTGTATCGGTTCTTGCAACAACAAAACCGTATTCTGCACCCTTTTCATTGAGAACTTTGCCGTCACGTGTACTGATAGTATTGATTTCCTCAAATACACGCTCGCTCAGAACTGTGATAAATCTAAGACCTGTACCTTCTTTTCCGTAATGATGGCCCTCGTCTTTTTTCACATCACGAATCTGCACGCCGGCAAGATCATAACCGGGATACATTCCGCCTTCATAAGGAATAACCTTGGAATCCAGAGAATCCTGTGCAACTTCCCCTACCTCAATCCAGTGTGCATAAACATCAGTATCTTCTGTGTAAACATCAGTCCACTTAACAGGGCGGGAGTTATTGCTGTTATCTTTGTCAAGATACCAGCCTTTGAATATATACTTATTGTTGTCGGTATAGCTGAATTCAGGAATATCATAGAAAGATGCTACCGTATTATTATCTTCCAGTACAAAAGCACCGTCAGCAACATCGCCCTTTTCGTAATATACACGGAAGATATCCCCTGAAACATCCCCGTTGTTTGCGTGGAAGGTAACCTTGAAAAGTTCTTCCCACTTTGCAGTAAGGACAACATCTCGAGCTACCTCTGCACCGATTTTTGTTACATGATTGCCATCTTCGTCATACCAACCGAGGAACTTATAACCTTCACGTGTGGGAACTGCATCGGAAATATCGGTCTCATAACTCCAGATATGACCTGTACGGTATGTAAGCTGTCCGTCTACCAACACTGTGTACTTGTCAAAGTTCTCCATATGGTCTTCTTCTGTTTCAACAAAATTATGATTGAAGATAACATCATATCTCTTGGGCTGAAGTTCAATGGTAAGAAGCTGAGTCTGATGCTCGGGATTTAATCCTTCGCGGGCACTATAGCGGGCAGAACCGTTGTAGTACACAAAGAACGGTGCTGTGGCAGAATTCATTTCTGTTTCTATGCCGTTTATTGTATAACCCTTAAGAAGAACTGCGTAATCATAGAGGGTGTGTCCGTCAGGCTTTGAAATCCAGACAGGATAACTGTTTTCACCTGTACCCTCTTTACCAAGAGCTGTGTCCTGCCCCTTTACAATATCATCGTCAACCATCTGGCTGATTACAGGCCAACCCTGAGGCAAATCGCCGCTAAGGTCATCATCATATAAAACAAGCACCTCTGTACTGCTTGGACGATATCCCTCGCCTATAGAAGAAGCGATAACCTTATACTGAAGGTCAAAATCGCGGGTTGAAAACTCCATATAGGCGTTTACATCCGCCACAAGAGGCTCTACTTCTCCAAGCTCCGCCATAAAGTTTGCAGTGCTATACTTATCGTAGTCAAACTTTACAAGAGGATTTATACTGTCAGGCTCATTCTGATACTTTACGGCATAGTTTGGATTACTGATAAGAACTCTGTACTGTGTGCCGTCATCGGGAACAGATGCAAACATATACACTGCCGTACCCATGGGTTTTTCTACCTCATCAAGAGCCATATCATTGTACACAACATCCAGCTTCTGAGAATGGATAGTTTCTGTATAACCATTGGGAAGAAGCTTCTGAAGATATACGGTAACTGAGTGTGTTCGGTCAACCGCATTAATAACACGAAGCTCATCAGCATCTCCGTCTAAGTGATAGAATCCCGCAACAGAGATAACGCCCTGAATGGTAAGAGGCTCTTTCCACTTTGCACGGAGAGTAAGGTCATCAAAAAGTCCGTCGCCTGTATTTACGGTTTCATCTGTAATATTGCCATTCTCGTCAACTACATACCAGCCGTCAAACACATATCCGCCGTCTCTTGTGGGAGTGTACTGAGAAAGGTCAGGGACTTCAATCTGATTTTCTTGGGCCTTATTTTCAGTTGTACCGTCTGAGAATTTACCGCCGTCAGGCTCAAAGGTTACCGTATAGGCATTAATGCTGATAACACCGAGCAAACTTCCATGCTGTGTGCCGTCATCAGTAAAATATGCACCATCCAGGGAATTTCTCTCTGCATCGGGATTTTTGCCGTCTGTAACATACATTGTAGCAAGATATCTTTCATCGGGAGTAATATACTGAACGTTCTTGTCAGCAGTATCTTCTGTGTAGATGATTGTGCCATCCTGAAGAACATAAGAAACTACCTTGATGCGATAGTGATAATATTCTGATTTTGAGTTATTGTGCATCCATACAGGATAGAATCCTGTTGCCTTGCCGTTCTCCATATAAAGAGTAACAAAGGTGTCGTGATGCTGGGTGATATGATGCCAATCACCGCCTTCAAGAACATGGCCGCCGTTGGTATAGTCATCAGAATACCAGGAGAGTACCTTTACGCCCACTTCCTTAGGCTCATACTCAGGGTGTTCTGTTACAAGAGCCTTTGCATCATCATCAAGTTCAACTGCAAACACAAGGTCTGCGTTCTTGGGGTCATAACGGAGATTAACATCAATGATTACATCTCCGTTATCCCCTGTAGTTGTTGTGAGTTTTGTAATCTCGTAACCTGTCTTTGTAATCTCTACAGAGTATTCATTGCCGGGAGCTGTGTTTGAAAGTATGGGGGCCTTTGCGGTGTAGCGGGTTTCATCTGTTTGGGTTTCGTCGTCAAGATAGCGGGAAACCTCAAGAAAATCATTATTAAAGGAAGATTTTCCGTCCCAGTCAACGATTGTGGGTACGGGGAACACATCTGCAAAGTCTATGTCTGTACTGCCCTTTGGTCTTTGCATCAGATCTATAAACAAATCATGTCTGTCTTCATCGTCTGTGTAATGGCCCGACTTATTCTTGTCGTAATGATCTATGGTAACATTGAGATAAACGTTAATGCCCTCAACCCAGACAGCGCTCAGAACATAGGGAGTATTAATTGCATTTGTGAGAGTACCGTCTGCAGGATAAAGATTGCCTTCTTCATCTTCCCAACCCAAAAATACATATCCGTCTTTTGCAAGAGCCTGTCTGGTATTAACAGAAGAACTTGTTGTATAGTACTCTGTACCCAGAGAAACTGTTCCATCCATATACTGAACTGAGTTATAGAAAAGATATCTTGTTCTGTTATCACGATGAATAGTCAGATGCTGTTCATCAATTTTTGTGCTTTCATCAGCAACATAGTAAATCTGATAAGAACCGTCATCAAGAACCGAAGTATAGACACCTGTAGAATTTTCCTTCTTTGCAAGCTCAATAAATTTATCAGAATCAATCTCTTTTACAAAAAGTGTGGAGTAAGAAGTAACATCATCAATATCAACTCTTGTACCTGTTGCTGTGTGGGTTGCAGAGTCGTATGTACCATTGAGGTACACCTCCACTGTGCCATTGTAAACAGGCAAGGTTGTGTCGTACACATAAGCATAGGTATAACGGGTATTATTCTGCTCGTCTTTATACTCAGCCCTTACCTCTACCATATACTCGGTGTTGGGGTTGAGCCCTTCAAAGAGGATTGTGCCGTCAGCCTGCTTTACACCCTTGTTACCGTTAATGAAATACTCACAACGGCTGTCAATATTATCTGTCAGGGTAAGTGTGTAGGCTGTTGTTGATGTATCGGGTTTTTTGAATACATAAACAGTTGTGGTAGCGGAAGCAGTTGTATCCTCGTGGAATTTACACTGGCCTTTCTGGATTGTCAGGTCTACGGTTGCATCGCCTGTAGTGCTGGCGCCTGCATTTGTACCCGTTATGTAATAATCTCCGTTTTCTGTTGTAAGGCTGATATATTCTCCGCCGCTTTTGATTGTGCCTTTGTTTACCGTGCTCTCTACACAGGTAATATGAATAATCGCACTCTCACCAAGAAGGTCTTTAACGTTTCTCTTGTCACCTTCAAAAAGGCCGATGGTGACATCGTCCATATCTGACTGTAGTTTGCTCTCAACAATACCGCTGTAGGTATGTGTCTGCCACCATAAGAAACCCGAAGTGGTAACTTTGCCTGTGTGAGAATCTGTACCGATAACATTGCCGTCTTTATCCTTGACTGTTACAGATATAGTTCCATTAAAAGCACTTGCGGCAGAAATGTTGTTGCCTGTACCATTAGTAAAAGAACCGTACACAGCCGCCCAGCAATAGCCCACGCCGGAAAAAGAATCCTTATAGCTTCTGCCCACCATATTGTTACTTGACGGAACTTTGCTGTTATAAATCTCTATCTCACCGTCAGTACCATTGATATAGTACATATTATGCGAGTTGTAACAATAAAGGTATGTACCCAGCGTGTTCGTCCACTCATAGGTAAGCTCCTGCACATTACCGTCATAACCTGTAACACGCGCCTCAAGAAGTTCACTTGCACGCAGATCGGTCTGAGCACCTCGCATAAAGCTTACAATCTCAACCTTTGGTACAGCATCTGCTGCATCAGTTGTTACACTCAACGGCATAATACTGAAAAGAGTTATCAACACCAACAGCATTGATAAGCCTTTTCTGAAAGCTCGACTTTTCATTTTTCTTCCTCCGCTCATAAATTCTGAACTCTGTCAAACAAAGATACACCTTGACAAAACGACGAATTAAAGCAATATTTAATTTAAGTATAGCATAATAGTATTATAAAACAAGAGGATATACAACTTTTCCGTAATATATTTTGATTTTTACAACAAGTCGCATGTGCTTTTTAAGTTTATATACCGTCAGATTCTATTTACGGGGGTTTGAATTAATTTTATTGAAATAAACCTGTGTTCGTGATACTATTTACATATAGTACATAAACACAACAGATTTTATGATATTAAACACAAGGAAACACAGACTCGTTTATCATATAAATCTTCAGAAAAATGTGATATTTACCTGTGTATTATTGTATTACATACGAAGGGGAGGTGATAATATGTCCTCTAATTTGCAACGAGCGGAGGCCGCTCTGAATAAATACGGTGATTCGTTGATGTACCTTGCATATTCTTACACGAAGAATATGGACGACGCACAGGATATAGTGCAGGATTCTTTCTTAAAATTTATGACGAAAGCGCCGGTTTTTGAAAGTGACGAACACGAAAAAGCCTGGCTGATACGCGTTACAATCAATCTATGCAAAAACCTTCTTACATCTACATATCGAAAGACTTATTCGGAGCTTGACGAAAACATCAGCGTCACCGATGAATACTCCACGGGACTTGCAGAGATTGTAAACTCTCTTCCCGAAAAATACAGGACAGTTATCCACCTTTTCTACTACGAAGGGTACAGCCAGAAAGAGATAGCAAAGATTCTTGATATCACCGAAACATCGGTGTCAACGCGTCTTATGCGAGGTCGCAACTTACTAAAAAATATGATAGGAGATGATTATTTTGACAGATAACAAATTTAAAGCTGAATACAAAGACTCTGTAACTGATGTTATAGAGAACGTTGTCCTGCCTACTGACTATAAATCAAAAATCCTCTCCGCCCTCAGAGAACAAGCAAAAAGCACAGAAACTGAAGAACCTGAGACAATCACAGAAACTACCGATACACAGGAAACCGGAACTCTGGAAGCTTCCGAAACTATCCCCGATGACACCAAGGTTGTTCCCATCGAATCTGCAAAACCCAAAAGGAACAATTCTGTAAAGCGATACCTTGGAATCATCTCGGGCATCGCTGCTGCCATTGTCATTATTGCTTCGGTACTGCTCATAAGAAATATGGGAATTTCAAATATTCCCACAACAAAGAACCTGAACTTCACAGTAGCATCCGCTACAAATCTTGTGAACATCTCAGGTGCAAGAATAACCTTCCGCAACAACGATGGTGAAATCATCAAAAACGAGGATGGCACTCCCATAACCGCTCACACAGATGGTAACGGTAACGTATCCGTCACCCTTCCTGAGTCAGACAGTTACATTGCTATGATTTCTGCCGAAGGATATATTCCTTACGAAGCTACTGTCGGTGATTCTCACGTTTATGTCAGCCCTGTTATGGACGAAAACACATATCGTGCAGTGCTGACATGGGAAAACAATTGTGACCTTGACGCAATTCTCACGATTACTGACGGCGACAAAAAAGAGCAACTATTCTATTTCAACAGTAACATCTACAACGAAGAAAATGAACTTATAGCTACTCTTGATACAGACAGCGCTGTTCCCGGTGCCCCCGAGACCATCACCTTCAATGCAACTGATGAGGGTATCTTCCGTTTCTCAGTAACATCCTACACCTCTCTTTACAACAAAGTTCCCGATATAGGAACGTCACAAGCAAAGGTAACTTTGTATAAGGGCGATGCTGTCGTTGATACATTCAGCATAACCCCTGATACTCAGGATAATGTATGGTGTGTTTTTGAAGTTAAAAACTCAGAAGTTCACATAATTAACAACACATATTCTGTGGGTGCAATCCCTGATGTATACTAAATTAACGGAGGAAGTTCACATGAAAAAGATTTTATCCCTGACACTCTGCTTATTACTTTTCACTCTGACTGCATTGCCTTTGGTTTCTGTATCAGCCTTGGAGGAACCTGCTGTTTATCGTAACAAAGACTATATCTTTGAGGTTACGGACACCAACGAGATTTCAATTCTCTACTACATCGGTACAGAAAACACAGTTACAGTTCCTGCTGAAATATGCGGGCTGCCTGTTAAGAGTATTGAGAAATGGGCGTTCTTTGGCACAGATGTTCAAAAGGTTACTGTTTCTGAGGGTGTTACTGTCATAAAAGAAGAGGCATTCTATAACTGCCAGTCTCTTGAAAACGTAACTTTACCCTCTACCCTTGAAAGCACAGGTACGGCAATCTTCCGATTCTGCCAGAATCTTAAAAATGTAACCTTTGCAGGTACTGATTCAAGTCCTGAATTGGGTGAATATCTGTTCTACGCCTGCAATACTCTTGAAAGTGTGAACATTCCCTCTGAGGTCACCTCTATTCCCAAGGGTATGTTTGCTTATTGCCAGAGTCTCAACAACTTAACTCTCCCTGAAAAAACCGAAGAAATATCCGACTACGCTTTTTATAACAGCGGACTTGAGACGATCACTCTTCCCAGAACTCTCAACTCCATCGGTGAAAGGGCATTTGCAGACTGTACAACTCTCGACGAAATCAACAATCTCAACGAAACCTGCGATACTCTTTCTCCAAGTGCTTTCGAAGGCACTCCTGCAGGCAACCCTTATGAAAACACAGGTACAACCACAATCTTCTTTTTATCATCTGAAGTGTGGGAGAATGCGTATGTCTATGGCATTTACGGTGCTTCACCTGACGTTCAAACAGATGCGCCTTTGGGAGAATATCCCGGCATTAATATGACTCACTCTGCAACAAATCCATACGGACAGAAGCTTTATACTGCAGAAATCCCCTCAGATATAGATTACATAAAATTCTCCGATGGTTCTATTGATAACAGACGTACCGATTACATCGCCAATAGCACTTTCACAGAGCAAAATGGAATAGGCATCAGAAATATGGGTGAAGTTTTCTGGGAAGCCGAAGAATTTATATATGCAGAAAGCGACCCCTTCTTTGGTTTTCCTGTCGAAGAACGCAAAGCAATATACTTTGCAAATACCATCGGTTGGACAGACATCAGATTCAGTTATTATCTGAATGAACCAACAGAAAACGGTAACATATGGAGTTCCGAAACAGATATGAGTTTCTATGAAACAAACGCTTTTGGCCAGGATATCTATATAGTTTACACGCCCGATACAACAACAGTTCGTTTCTACGGCACTAATAGTAACGGACAAACCGAAGAGTCAGGCTGTGCCGAAATTATTGACGATAATAACGCATTCTATATAGCGGGAAATGATCCGCTGTATTTAGGAACATATAAATATTCTCCCGATAAAAATCCTCTTGACCCCGATGCAACTGTACCTGAATCCACAAAGGATGAAACAATCACTCAATCAAAAACAACCATACAGCCTGTTGGTGCGTCTTCAACAGAAGAACTCTCAGAAAGCACCACAAAAAACGATTACCTGGTCGGTGAAGCTTACCCTGAAGTTGTCAAACGCGAAAAAGGCAGACTGACTACAATAGGTGCACAGGTAGAAGAAGATCGGGCTGCACTGAGCCATGCTCCCAATGCCAGATTATGGGGTGACGCCAACCATGACGACGAAGTGAACATCAGAGATACAACAGAAATTCAGAAGCACGCTGCAGAATTAATACATCTCGACTATAACGAGTATAAAAATGCCGATATTGATTGTAACGGCAACCTTAACATCAAAGATGCAACTGCTATCCAGAAATTCCTTGTACAACTGAACCCGGACTTCCCCAAAGGTCCTTTTCAGAGTGCATAAACTCAGTTTTTGTTTTATCTTTCATACAACCCAACACATATAAAAAGTGCCCACCTGTTTGCGTAGACAGATGGGCACTTTTATTATCCGCACTTTACGGATACGTGGAAACCTTAGCGAAATCCCCACGATTTTAATGGAGCAAAATTAATATGAAAGTTATCCTGAAATCATTTTACGGATTCTAAGATGTTATCCTGCGGTTTTACCGATATCACAACCTGTTTCTATATCTGCAACCCACTTCTGAATTGCTGTGGCATCTTTGATGTTAACCTGTGTATCGCCGTCGGCATCAGCGGCATCTTCGTTGAAGTAATCCGGATTCATAGCAGCAACCCACTTCTGGATAGCAGTTGCGTCCTTGATGTTGACCTGTGTATCGTCATCTGCGTCACCGATTATATAAGTATCAGCAGCTGTTGTATCAATGATTTCTGTGGGAGCTGTTGTTACATCGTCATCACCACCGGGGATAGGAGTGGTGATGAATGTGGGAGTCCAGTAACCAACTTCCCAGTTGCCGTCTGAGTTCAGCTTATCAAGCCACACACCTGAACTTTGAGGAACACAGAGGTCAGCAGTCTGATTATCTCCGCTGTTGTTACCGTTGTTCAGTATGTACATATTGTAAGCATCCGGGATATATGCAACCCACTGTCTCTCGCCTAAACCGTTATCCTCGGTAACAAGTTTCATAGGAGTACCGGGCCACTGAACGAAGCAATCTGTTGTACCCGCAACCCAGCAGTAAGAATATGCTGTTGTCCAGGTTTTGGATGAAAGAACCAGTGTTGTATAGCCCTCAAACTCAGGATATGTACCTGAAGAAGGATCTACGGGATATGAATAGGGATCGAAGGAAGGTTCGGGAATTTTCCACTCTGTATCTTCTGCATAGTAGATAACAGCAATACCTGTATTGCCGATTGTACCTGTGAGTTTCTGGTCAACTACTGTGAACTCGTTGCCTGTGAGTGAATCTATATAAGTACCGTCGGGGAGTGTGTATGTGGGCATATTGCTGATATTCCTGCCCATACCGCCAAGGTTTACAAGTGTAGCACCAACGCCGATAGATTCATCTGCACGCTCGATGATTGTAACCTTGTCATAAGTTGTGTTGTACTCGCCTGCATCACCAAAGAAGTTATCAAATCGGTTAACCGCTGCAACCTCGGGGAGTGCCCAGGATGTAACGTTTGCATTGCCAATAAGAACATTCTGACACAGTGCATGAATTTCAGCTTTTCTTACCTCCGCATCCCAGTGTGTGCTGGAAGGAGTATCGGTGGGACGTGCAAAATAGATACCTGATATCTTCTGACGAGCTGCTGTAAGAGCCCAGATTTTGTTTCTCTGTTCCACTGTCAGAGCAGATGTACCGCCGTCGATGTATGTGTCGTGAGACTCATTCCACTGGATAACATTCTCTTTTGTGAATTTTACAGTTGTGGGGTCACAACCCTCCGTCTCTGACTGATAGAAAGGTGTGGGGTTACCGCCGTTACCCATATTTTCAACTGCGGTCTTTATCCCCCAATAAGAGGAAGAGTCAGTAACGTCCATAAGCTCTGTGTACTCGTGGAAGGGACGACCGTCACCGCACTTGTTGAGGATTTCGCCGTAAGCGTAGAGCTCTTTATCGGGATAGTTTGCTCTGAGTTTAAGAAGGGTGTTCTCCCAGAAATCAGATGCAAAGTAGGTGTCGTGTTTTGTCTCGATGTGCTTTGCGGCATCGAAACGGAAGCCGTCTGTACCTGCCTCAACAAGCTCTACAAAATAATCGTAGATTGCGTCCTGAACAACCTTTGTCTCTGTTGCAAGGTCAGGCAGACCTGAAGTACAGTGCTGAGTAAGGTCTTCTTCAATCTCATACTCGGAGTACTCCCAATCGTTCTCTTTATAGGTCATATTGACCCAGGGAGAATGGAAAGCCTTTGCCTCAAGGATTTCACGCTCAAACTCCCATGCTCTGGGGTTAACGTGATCCATAGGGTCAGCAGAAGGGTTGTTATAAACACCGATGTGGTCATCATCTGTACCCATATGGTTGATAACCGCGTCAGCAATAATCTTAAGTCCCAGCTCGTGTGCCTTCTCGCAAAGTTCAATGTACTCTGCCTTTGTACCGAGGGCGTTGTCATCAGACTCGTTGAGCTGGAAGCCTGCAGGCTGATAGAACATCCACCAACCGTTGGGAGCACCTCCCTCACCTTCAGGCTCACAAACATGAACACCCTTAGTGGGCATCTTGATTTCATTTGGAGGAGAAATCTGGAGAGTTGTGAAACCCTGCTGCGCTACTGTCTCCAGGAGATCAATGGCATTCTTGTAAGACCAGTTCCAAGCCTGGATGATCTTACCGTCGTTTACGGTGTCTTCAAGACCGTAGTTGTTCTCGGGTTTTATTGACTCCAGGTATTTTTCGTATGTATTGTAATCTATTCTCTCTGCCGATACACAAACAACAGATATCATGCTCATAAGCATAACAAGCACCAGCAGACAGGAAATTATCCCTCTTGTACCTTTTCTTCTCATAAACAATCCTCCTTTATTTAATCCGGCTTTTTCTGCCTTTCATTCAATACACAAATTCACAATACAAAACATCACAAAAAACTTTTATTTTTTTCTCGGAGGGGAGTCCTCCTGCAAAACATCTGCAGAAGGACCCCTTTCTCTGAACTTTTATACTCTCAGAATAACAGAAACATATTTTTATGTGAACCATCAGTTGCATTCTTTTTCAGCAACTTCGTGTAGTGTGATACCTTCGTTTCTGATTCCATAGTAGTTTGTATCTTTATTGTTGAAATCAATACGCATGGTCTCTTCACAGTAGGCACCATTGGATATATTTGAAAAAGAAACTTGTGTTACACCGTAGGGAACTTCAACACAATATACTGTCTCTCCCTGCTCGTTCACTCCGCAAGCAGTCATAGGCACACCGGGCCATCCGCTCTTGAGTTCAGTGACGGGACTGAGCATCTCACAATACACATTATCCCAGCCAAGGGTGTTATCAAACTTTGCTGTATACGTGGGATAAACAAATTCTTTGATCTGTCCTGCATTGTTACAGCCATCAAGATGAGCGAGATACTTCTGGATTGCTGTTGCATCCTTTATAGTGATTTCTGCATCGTTGTCGCAATCTGCAAGTTCCGTGTTGATTTCATCTGCTGAAGCCAGTCCTGCAATGTATTTCTGGATTAATGTTGCGTCTTTGATGTTTACAATATCATTATCATCTGCGTCACCTGTAATCTTATCCAGAACAACGAAGTTTATGGTTTTTTCGGCATATTCTCCGTAAACATCAGTTGAGGATACGGTCATGGTATATTCTCCTGACTTCTTCGGCATATATGTTACGCGTGTTGTGGAGGTCAAATCATAGGTGTTGTACTCATCACATTCTAAGTACCCATCGTGCCATACAATATTTCCGTCGCCGTCTCTGATTGCTACGTCAAGTTTCGGAAAAACATAATTGGCAGTATAGTTTTTGCTTTTTATGTTTAAATATTTTGCATCAATGGTAAAGTCAATAGGTTCTGACAAATAATGTATCTCTTTATCCATTGTTATAGACGAGATCTCATAAGGATGGTCTTCAACTTCCACCTCAAAACTCTTTGATGCTACGGCACCTGTCCAATCAGTAACTTCTACCGTTATTTTATAAGTACCCTTTTGGATCCAAGGATCTATATTTACAGAATCCAGATTAATTTCATCCATATAATACTTATCGCCTTTAATCACTGTACTATTGCCTGTGGTCAGATTTTCTCGTGTCACCGTGTAGGAATAGGTGCCATATCCTCCTTCGGTATACAGATAACATTTGCTGATCTTATGAAGTCGGCAGTCATTTTCGTTATCATCCCAGATCCACATATCAGGCAATCCGTTTGATAAACCGAACTCAAGAACCTTCAAAGGCTTCCGCTGGCCTTCTGTCACATAGTAATTGTATCCCTTAGTGGCTTTATAATATTCACCGTTATTGTTGTCGATTTTGCCATTACCGTCAGTGAAATAAATCTCAGCCTCAGATACATCGTGAAGATGATATTTGTAGTAATAACCTCTTTTTCTCTGAGTTCTCATCATATCAGCTTCTTTAAACCCGCCATCATCTGTTCTGTAATATAAAATGGGATTATCGTAGCCTATGTAATAAATCGTTGTAGTATCACAGAAATTAACAGTATATTCGCTACCCGGTTCAACAGTATCTTCGAATATGCTATCCATCTCTTCCCGATACCCCAACTGGTCGCACCTTGTATCATCGTATTCGTTTACAAGTTCGACCTTTTTTACAACAAGGTTTCCGTGGTCTCCTTCGCTATTGATAAATGTCATTTCAAAATTATACTCATGGAAGTTCTCACCGTTAAGACCGGGGACCAGGTCTTTGAGGGAATAGATAGTAGCACCGTATGATCCACTGGAAGGTTTTGTCTTATCATCATAATCAATCCTGTATTTAACTCCGGGTAAGAAGCTGCCCTCGTATTTTACGCCGTCCTTCTCAGCAGCAAAAGTAATAGTAGTTGTTGAACGTGGAATTCCTGATAAATCGAACGCCACATAAATTCCTTTACTCTCGTCGGGAGCTTTAACATTGATAGTCTTCATTGATGTAATCGCCTTTGTTCTGTCGGGGTCATTCCTTGCACCTTCTACAGAGGATGTTGCATTGAGAGCATCATAAGCAATCCAACAGAAGCCATCATCGAAAAGACTTGTCCATTTTTTACCCAATGTATTGACGGCCTTGAAAGCACCCATTTCGCCCGGATCCACAGCATCGTTGTAGTTAATATCGTACCAGATATCATCGTTGTAACCTACCAGAGTCCAGGTGGCAGAATCAAGA
Source organism: Ruminococcus sp. (assembly GCA_045540595.1). Taxonomy (GTDB): domain Bacteria; phylum Bacillota; class Clostridia; order Oscillospirales; family Acutalibacteraceae; genus Ruminococcoides. The sequence continues at coordinate 1,195 of JAZQHL010000103.1, read as the reverse complement.
TAATCCAAGGATTCGGTTGCGATCATATCACCTTCAAATTTTTCGTTCTCGGGAACACTTTCGTGTTTCTTGATAGTATTCATCATATTCCAACTGTATGAGTTAGTTTCAAATGTAATAAGTTTTCCATTTATAAGATTTGTTTTGATTTCGGCAAGGTCTTCGTCGTCAGAAGATGTGATCTGAGTATCCTCGTCACCGATTTCTTTCAGATCATTACTGCTATCCATACGATACCTTGTTGCCTCACGCCAGGCTTCTTCCTTATAAGGCCATTTTTTGTAATCATCGCTTAATGCTTCATTGTACAGATAGGTTGTATTGGTAGCGCATCCCATGATTTTCAGGGCTTGGTAAGTATCCTCAAGAGCGCTTCCGTTTTCTATATTCTGGTTAATAACATGATAGACAAACACAGGCGAAAATGAGTTTTCGTATGTACTCTCCACACCGCGCACTTTATTCATTTCATAAGTAAACTGATAATATACAGTTGCAAACACAGCACTGTCAATTGCCTTATCATCACGATAATCTGTGCTTCCGCAAACAGGTGGGAAATATGGGGACTGGCTGTTGTCTACAGCTGCGGGCAACTTGCCGCCGTTTTCAATCTCGTCATCTGTTGCCTCGGGGACAACATCGGTTTCGTCACCCGTTGCTTCGGGAGCAACATCGGTTTCATCGTCTGTTGCAACTCCAAGTTCATCATCCGTTGCAACTTCGGATTCGTCATCTGTTGCAACCCCAAACTCGTCACCGGTTGAAGCAAAGTTCTCCGATGATAGCACATCTGCTCCGGTTAATCCTGTTGTTTCCTGCGCCGATACAAAAAGCACAGACAACGAAGACAAAAGTAAGGTAACAATCAATAAAACAGAACATAAACGTTTGAATTTCAACACAATAAATTCCTCCTGATATTATTTAAATAAATTAATTCAAGTATTAATCCATCCTGACTCATTCACGTTATTCCCATAGGAAACCCTCCTTAAAAAATCATATCTCTTTCTTTGCCTTTCACCCACTATACAATCCCGCAAACTGAAATATCACACAAAAAACAAAAAATTTTTAAATAAAATTTTAAACAAAAAGAGCTGATACCCGAAAGTGCACTGCCCCAAATTGTGCGGACAGTACAAAAAGGACCCTTGTGGTAGAAAATATTAAAATTTAAGCAACATACTGA
>JAZQHL010000102.1:0-6579 GCA_045540595.1 Ruminococcus sp. | reverse complement strand
GCCTATTCCCTCTGTCACTTCGTGACATCTCCCTCACACTGTGAGGGAGTCTTCCCTCTCAGAGGGAGCCATAAGCCCTCCTTGTGTAAAGGAGGGTGGCTGTGCAAAGCACAGACGGGAGGATTGTCAGACCTTTGCCTTGAGCAGGAAATTTGGCTGAAAGGATATCTTATTTGCTAAAATTCCTCAATTACCTGCGGTCCCCCCTTTACACAAAGGAGCCTTGCGGACGACCGTTGGTCGTCCCTACGCGGTGGAACGTGGCATTTGCGTAGTAAATGACGGAAGGAGTAAAAAAACAGGACGCCTTTAATAAGACGTCCTGTTGCTGTTTGTGTAATAATAAATATTCCGATTGCTTATCAGAATGCACATTTCTCTGTGAGGTAGGAAACAAGTTCTGAAATAGGCATTCTTACCTGCTCCATTGTGTCACGGTCACGGACTGTAACACAGTTGTCCTCAAGAGATTCGAAATCGTAGCAGATTGAGAAGGGTGTGCCGATTTCGTCCTGACGGCGGTAGCGCTTACCGATAGAGCCTGCATCGTCAAACTCTACAGGGAAGTGCTTGGAAAGCATATCTGCAACTTCCTCTGCCTTTTCGGAAAGTTTCTTTGAAAGGGGAAGCACTGCTGCCTTGAAGGGTGCCAGTGCGGGGTGGAGTCTGAGCACTACTCTTGTGTCACCCTCGGAAACCTCCTCTTCGTCATAAGCCTCAGTGATGATTGAGAGGAAGAGTCTCTCTACACCCAGTGAAGGCTCGATAACATAGGGAATATAACGGGAATTGTCTGTGGGGTCAAAGTACTCCATAGATTTGCCACTGACTGTCTGATGCTGAGTCAGGTCGTAGTCTGTTCTGTCAGCAATACCCCAGAGCTCACCCCAGCCGAAGGGGAAGAGGTACTCGAAGTCTGTTGTTGCCTTTGAATAGAAGCAAAGCTCCTCAGCAGAGTGGTCACGGAGTCTGAGGTTTTCTTCCTTGATACCTAAGGAGTACAGGAAGTCACGGCAGAATGCTCTCCAGTAGTCAAACCACTCCAGGTCTGTGCCGGGCTTGCAGAAGAACTCAAGCTCCATCTGCTCGAACTCACGTACACGGAAGATGAAGTTACCGGGTGTGATCTCGTTACGGAAGGATTTACCGATCTGAGCAACACCGAAGGGAACCTTCTTACGGCTTGTGCGCTGAATGTTCATAAAGTTTACGAAAATACCCTGAGCGGTCTCGGGACGGAGATAAATCTCACTCTTGCTGTCCTCGGTAACGCCCTGGAAGGTTTTGAACATAAGGTTGAACTGACGGATATCAGTGAAGTTGTGTTTTCCGCAGTTGGGGCAGGGAATGCTGTGGTCCTTGATGTACTGCATCATGTCCTCGTTGCTCCAGCCTGAAACGTTTGTGCCGTCAAAGTCCTCAATAAGGTTGTCTGCTCTGTGACGGGTCTTGCACTCCTTACAATCCATCAGAGGGTCAGAGAAACCGCCCAGATGACCTGATGCAACCCAGGTCTGGGGATTCATAAGGATAGCAGAGTCAAGAGCCACGTTGTATTTGTTCTCCTGAACAAACTTCTTCATCCAGGCATTCTTGATGTTAGCCTTCAGCACTGCACCCAAGGGGCCGTAGTCCCAGGTGTTGGCAAGACCGCCGTAAATCTCGGAGCCGGGATATACAAAGCCTCTGCCTTTACAAAGTGCTACGATTTTTTCCATTACTTTTTCTGTATTCTTCATAACAGATTCCTCCATTGTGCAAAATCTAAATACCTAAATATAGTAATACATTAATGAAAACTTGTCAACCGAAAAGGGGAAATATCGGGGGAATATCTGTATTTTCAGATATATTTCTGCCTTATTTTGTGCCTTATGCGGAGTGCAAAAAAAGTTGACTTGATATACCCTGTATGATATTATAAAAACAATAAATATATCTTTAAATGCGGTACAGCGATGCCCACAAGATATGAAGTGTATGTTTTTTTGTTGTTCTTGTGTGCTGTCTGCATTTGCAGGCGGTTTTTTATTTGCCTTATGAGGTGATTTTATGAATTTCAAAGCGAAAATACTTGCTGAGTCGGATATTGACAGAATCCTTATCCGAATTGCACATCAGATATGCGAGAAAAACAACGGTATAGAGAACCTGTGTCTTATCGGAATCCGCACCCGCGGTGTGCCCCTTGCACACAGACTGTCAGAATTCATTGGCAGGATTGAGGGGGTTGCCCCTGAGGTGGGTGCTCTGGATATTACTTTGCACCGTGATGACATTGCAAAGGACGGTGCTCCTGTGGTGTCCTCTACAGACGTGCCTTTTTCTGTTGAAGGAAAGACTGTGGTGCTGGTGGACGATGTTATCTACACCTGCCGTACAGCCCGTGCAGCCCTTGACGCGGTAATGGCTCTGGGCAGACCTGCACGTATTCAGCTTTGTGTGCTCATTGACAGAGGTCACTCTGAGCTTCCTATCCGTGCAAACTTTGTGGGTAAGAATATCCCCACTTCTCAGGAAGAGATTATTGCAGTAAGACTCCGCGAGCTTGACAATGAGGACTCTGTAAGTATTTACAGCAAGTGATTCTGCAGAAATCGATTGATTGTGTGTAAAATGGACTGTGTGTGCAGTCCGTTTTTCATATTTATGGAAATTTTATTTCATATATTGAAAAATAAAAACTGCAGTGATAGTATTTTTTAAGAAAGTATATCACCATAAATGTGAGGAGGAAAAAGATGAAAACTCTGAAAAAGATTCTCAATCATATTTTTATTGACGGACTTTCGGGTATGGCGCTTGGCTTGTTTGCAACCTTGATTGTAGGCACGATCCTTGAGCAGATAGGCAAGTATGTGTCAAGCCTCAGCCCCTACATCGGCGGGTTCATTGTGGTTTGTGCAGGTGTGGCAAAGGCACTGACAGGTGCAGGCATCGGCGTAGGTGTTGCCTGTAAATTCAAACAGCCTCCGTTGGTGGCGGTTTCTGCCGCAGTGGCAGGTATGGTGGGTGCTTTTGCCTCGAAAATTATTGCAGGCACACTTATTGCAACTCCCGGTGTGGTGACGCTTGCCGGTCCCGGTGAGCCTCTGGGTGCTTTCATTGCAGCACTTGTGGGTATTGAAGCAGGCAGACTTGTGGCAGGAAAGACAGGTCTTGATATTCTGCTGACTCCTGTTGTGACAGTTGCATCAGGCTCAGTTGTGGGTCTTGTTGTAGGTCCTCCTGTGTCCTCTTTTATGACAATGCTGGGAAGCTTTATCAACTGGGGCACAGAGCAACAGCCCTTTCTTATGGGAATTATTGTGTCAGTTATTATGGGTATTGTACTGACTCTGCCCATAAGCTCAGCAGCACTTGGTGTATCCCTTAATCTTTCAGGTATTGCGGCAGGTGCGGCAGCAGTAGGTTGTTCTGCTCAGATGGTAGGCTTTGCTGTGCAGAGTTTCAGAGAAAACAAGGTTTCGGGTCTTATCTCTCAGGGTGTGGGCACATCTATGATTCAGATGCCCAATATTGTGAGAAAGCCTGTTATCTGGTTGCCTCCCATTATTTCCAGCGCAATTCTGGGTCCTGTTTCCACCTGTGTTTTCGGTATGGTGAATAATGCTACAGGCTCAGGTATGGGTACATCGGGACTTGTGGGTCAGATTATGGCTTACACAACTATGACTGAGGCAGGGGTTGCGCCCGTAATAGCGCTTTTACAGATTCTTCTGATGCACGTGGTGGCACCTGCGTTGCTTACTCTGCTTATCAGCGAAATCTTCAGAAAACTTGGCTGGATTAAGTACGGAGATATGAAACTTTCTCTGTAATCCCTTTCATATTCTGACAAGATATACTTGACAATCGTAAAAAAGTGGGTTACAATACACTCAAACAAAACAGGGGTGCTGACGGCAAGTCGGCTGAGATTGAGAATAAATGTGCTTCTCTGACCCTATAACCTGATACGGATAATGCCGGCGTAGGGAGTAGATTCACTGATATTATCAGCACTGCGTTACCCGGGATGCAGTGCTGTTTTTTCTTTTTAGAAAATATCTTCTGTTTTGTTGAATATATTTTATTGAGGTGGTTTGATGAAAGAAAATGTTAAAAAATCAAAAGACTCAAAATCAACTAAAAACAGAGTTTTGATGTTGACAGAGAGTGCGGTAATGATTGCTTTTGCAACAGTGCTGAGCGTTATTAAAATAGTTGATATGCCCTATGGCGGTAGTGTTACTGCCTGCAGTATGCTTCCTCTGCTGATTATTGCTTACAGATACGGCACAAAATGGGGCTTGCTCACATCATTTACATATGGTGTGCTGCAGATGTTCCTCGGTATGGATAACCTTACTTATGCAACATCCTTCTGGGCAGCAATCTCAATAGTCTTGCTTGATTATCTGCTTGCGTTTGTTGTGCTGGGACTTGGCGGAATCTTCAGAAAAATTACAAAAACTCAGGGTCAGGCAATATGCTTTGCTGCTGTAGTTACAGGAATCCTCCGCTATCTGTGCCACACTGTTTCCGGCTGTACAGTATGGGCTGGAATGACTGTTCCCACAAAGGATGCGCTTATCTACTCCTTGTCCTACAATCTCACATATATGCTTCCCGAGATAATCGTGCTGGCTGTAGGTGCAGGACTTATTTCAAGACTTCTTGATTTTTCACAGACAGATATCAAGAGAATCGTTGTGAGAAAGAGTTCATCGGTTGTTTCTGTTGTGCTTTCAGCAGTAGCAGACGTAGCACTTGTTGTGGCAGTTATTGTGTCGATTGTGTTTATCGCTCCTCACCTTCAGGCAGAGGACGGAACCTTCCTTCTCAAGGGAATTCTGCTTGTAAACTGGACTCCCGTGCTGATTACTCTCGGTTGCGGTGTAGTTGTGTTTGCAATCCTTTTTGCGATTTCCAATATAATCAAAAAGAAGCAGGCAACCAAAGAATAATTATTTCAAAAAGAAAACAGGCAACGTGGTAAAAAACGTTGCCTGTTGCTGTTTTATATGAACTTTTCACATTCGTTTATGAATGCTTCTTTTATCAGTTCCTTGTCATTCTCTGCATAGAGATAGTGAGTGGAGTCTTTCAGAGTAAAGGTGCGGATGCTTGAGTGCTTTCGCAGAATTTTCTCAGAACGGTTTGAAACAAGTTCGTCTTTTCTGCTCTGGAATGCCTTGCAGGGAACGGATATCTGCTCAAGAAGTTTCTTTGTGCTGTGGGCTTTTTGGAATAACTCAATAAACCTTGGAATCCAAGGTAAATACAGCCACAGCCTTCTGTCAATCTCAATGCCGTAGGCATTCCTTGCGGCAACCTCGTCTGCTCTGTCTTCTCTGACCTTTTCGAAGAGTACCCGATATGAGTGCCTTGTTGCATCAAAGGTTGTTCTTGGGGTAAGGGGAACATTGAGAAGGAAAAGAGATTTTACCTTTTCGGGGTGTTTTATGCTGAGCTCTATTGCAAGGAGGGTGCCCATGGAGTGCCCTGCCACAATGATGTTCTGATGATTCTTTGCAAGACTCTGAAAAACCGATTCTGCCTGAGCCACCCACTTTTTCATGGAAGTGTGGGAAAAATCCTTGACCCCTTTTCCGTGACCGTCAAGCACGAGATTGCGGACAGAAAAACTCTCAGGTACCAATGGGAGCAAATCTCTGAAGTGCAGGGGTGTACCCAGTATGCCGTGAATGAACAGCACAGCGGTGTCGGCACCCTCAACTATCCTTTTGTATTCTTTGCCTATCACTTTAATTCATCTCTTTTGCAGTCTTAGTCCAGTTTGTTCATTACCATACCTGTAATCATCTTGGGGTAGAAGTATGTGGACTTCTGGGGCATCTTCTCGCCGGCAGAGGCTACATCGCGGATTTCTGTGACCTTGGTGGGGTTGAGTACAAAGGAGCACTGAGCCTTGCCACTGTCAACAAAGGAGATAGCTTCTTCAAAGAACTTGGTGTAGGTAAGGTTTATCTGCTGTGCCATATTCTCTTTGTCGATGCCGAAAATTTTCTCAAGAATAAGTGTGTGCAGAATGGTAACATCAAGCTGACGTGATGCCACTGAAAGTTCAGGCAGGAGAGAATCCATAATGCTGATGTCCCTCAGAGTCAGCAGGTACCACTGACCCTTGCCTGTGTAGAAGCCGAAGGCTTTCTTGCCCTTTTTATCCTTGTCACCGAGGATTTTCTCCATTTCCTCTGTGTCAGTTCTTTCTTCAATCTCAAAGAACTCTGCGCACTTTGCAAGAACTTCCTCTTTGTTGAAACTCTCAAGGTCGCGGACAAGTCTGTGAGTGGGGAATACCACTAAACCCGGGTGACCCATATCGCAAAGGAAAATCATCTGATAATCGCAGGCGTCGCCTTCTTTTGCAATGCCCTCTGCACGGCATCGGTTGCGGTAGTTGAGAGCGGTTTCGTAGCGGTGGTGGCCGTCTGCAATGTAAATTTTTCTATCATCAAAATCACTGCAGAGTTTTGCAATAGCGGCTTCGTCGGTTATAATCCAGAGTCTGTGGGTGATGTTGTCATCATCTGTGAAAGAAAGGTCAGCTTCTTTTTCTGACAGAGCATCAAT